>SXJQ01000163.1 GCA_005779345.1 Actinomycetota bacterium | reverse complement strand
GCGGGTGGCGGTGGCGGTGGCGGTTCGTTCGCCGTCTATGCGGTCGACTCGTCGGTCGCCCGCGACATCGACAGTTCGGCGACCTCCGGCGACGGCGCCAACGGCGGCGACGGCGGCACCGGCGGCGACGCGGGCTCGGGCGGTAACGGCGGCCAGGGCGGCACGGTCGGCGGTGGCGAAGGCAATGGCGATACGCCCCCGCTCGACTTCGACGAGGAGCAGGATGGCGGCCCCGGTGGCAGCGGTGGCGGCGGTGGCGGTGGCGGTGCCGGCGGTGGTGGTGGCGGCGGCGCGGCAGGTCCGAGCATCGCGGTATATCACGCGGGCACGGGCTCGGTCGTCGCTGCAGGCACGCTGGCGCGCGGCAACGCCGGGACCCCCGGCTTGGGCGGTGCGGGCGGCAGCGCCGGTGGGCCCGGTCAGGGCGGGATCGTCGCGGCGGGCAACTGGACGACGGCGCCGAACGCTGGCGCGCAGGGCGGGGTCGGCACCGCGGCGGCGAATGCCCCCGGCGGGTCGACCGCACCGGCGTGTGCGCTGTGGAGCGGCGGGAGTTGCCAACAGAGCTGAACCCGTTGGTTCGCCGCCCTCGCCCGCTGCATCACGGGCGGCGCAACCAACCCAACGTTCCGGCGTCGTCAGAACGCTCCGGTGGGGGCCTGACGACGCCGGGTCGGGGGTTCAGGGTTTCAGGTCACGTTCCGGCGTCGTCAGAACGCTCCGGTGGGGGCCCGACGACGCCGGTTCGGGGGCTCGGGGGCTCGGGGGATTGCGGGTTGGGCGGCGGAGGTCAGTGGCCCGCGGCGGTGAGCGCGGCGAGGATCTGGCGCGGGCCGAGGGGCTGGTCGCGTACCTCGGCACCGACGAGCGCGAGCGCGTCGGCGACGGCGTTGAACACCGCGGCCGGTGATCCGATCGCGCCGCCCTCGCCGACACCTTTGTGGCCGCCCGGATTGTTCGCGGGCGTCTCGATGTGGTGGATCTCGATCGCAGGGATCTCCGACGCGGTGGGCAACAGGTAGTCCATGAACGTGGTCGTGAGCGGATTGCCGTCGCCGTCGTAGACCACGTGCTCGTACAGCGCGCCACCGATTCCCTGCGCGACACCGCCGGCGATCTGGCCGTCGACGATCATCGGGTTGATCATCCGCCCGCAGTCCTCCGACACCACGTAGCGCAGGATCGTCGTGATCCCCGTCCGGGCGTCGACCTCGACGGTGACCGCGTGGCACGCGTTCGCGAACGTCACCGGCGGCGCGGTGTAGCTCTCGGTCGCCTCCAGACCGCGACGCGCCCCGGCCGCGAGCCGCGCGGTGTCGTGGTACGCAACGCGCGCGACCTCCGTCCACGCGACGGAGCGAGTCGGTGTGCCCTTGACTCGGACCTCGCCGTCGACGACCTCGAGGTCGCCGGGCGCGGCCTCCATGAGATGCGCCGCGATCTCACACGTCCGGTCACGCACGACGGCGCTCGCGGCGCGGCACGCGTTGGCGCCGATGATCGCCGAGCCGCTGCCACCGGTCCCGCGACCGTACGGCGCGACGTCGGTGTCGCCCTGCACCACGACGACCTGATCGACATCGATGCCGAGTTCCTCAGCGACGACCTGCGCCATCGTCGTCTCCAGGCCCTGCCCGTGCGACCCCGAACCCAGGCTCACGAGCACGGTGCCGCTCGGCTGCACGCGCACCGTTGCCGACTCGGTGCCGAGGGGGTCCATCGAGCCCATGGCGCAGGGCTCCACGTAGAGCGAATATCCGACACCGAGCAGTCGGCCCTCCGCGACGAATGCCCGCTGCTGTTCCGTGCGGAAGGCATCGTGACCGATCGCCGCTGCGGCCTGCTCGAGCGTCTCTGCGGGCGTGATCGCCTCGTAGGTCATCCCCATCGGTGTCGTGTACGGCAACTCGGTCGTCGCGATCACGTTGCGACGCCGGAGTTCGAGCGGATCGAGCCCGATGGCACGCGCGGCGACGTCGACCATCTGTTCGCGACAGACCGTCTCCATCATCCACGGACCGCGGTACGCGCCACGTGGGCAGGTGTTGGTCCATGCGGCTCGCGCGATCCAGGACAACGCTGGGATCCGATACGCGCCGGGGAAGAACGCACCGACAGCACTCGCCGCGCCTCCCGCCGCTCCGACCGGGAAGGCACCGGCGTCTTCGAGCTCGTCGACGAACGCACCGAGCATGTGCCCGTCGGCGTCGAGCGCGAGCTCGACCGTCGTGACGTCGGTGCGCGCGTGCGTACTGGCGATCAGGTTCTCTCGGCGGTCTTCGATCCACTTCACCGCGCGACCGAGGTGCTTCGCCGCGAGGGCGATCACGATCTCGTCGCGCTGCAGCATGAACTTCTGGCCGAACCCGCCGCCGACATCGCGCGCGGTCACCCGGACGAGGTGCTCCGGCGTGCCCGTCGCGCGGGCAAGGACGAGTCTCGCCTCGTGCGGGTTCTGGGTCGACAGATGGCAATGCAACTCGCCGCTCGCCGGGTTCGCGATCGCGACGATTCCGCGCGTCTCCATGGGCGACGGCGTCTGGCGATGTTGGCGGAACGTCGCGCGCACGACGTGGGCCGCCCGCGCCTTCGCCTCGTCGTACTGCGGTAGCAGCACCGGCATTTCTTGGGCGAGGTTGGAGTCGCGTTCGCGGTGGACGAGCGGCGCGCCCGGGGCGAGCGCAGCTTCCGGGTCGACAACCGCAGCGCTCGGATCGATGTCGAGCGCGACGAGGTCGCAGCCGTCTTCGGCGATCGCCCGCGACCGCGCGATCACGACCGCGACCGGCTCGCCGACGAAGCGCACGTCGCCGTCGGCGAGCGCTCGGAGCGGGGCGTTGGAGGGATCGTGGAGCTGGATCGTGGGCTGGAGCGAGCCGGCGCCGGCGTTGAGGTCGGCGGCCGTGATCACGGCGACCACGCCGTCGAGCGCGCGTGCCGCGGCGATGTCGAGGTGCGTGATGCGTCCCGCGGCGACGTGGCTGCGCACAAACGCCGCGTGCACCAGCCCGGCGACCGTGATGTCGTCGACGTAGGTACCGCGTCCCGTGAGGAGGCGCGGATCCTCACGGCGCAGCACCGATTGGCCGACGAAGCGACCTGCCACCGGCGTACTCACGGTCGCGACTCCGACGGTTCGGCAGCCGGGAGCGCTCCCGAGCGCAGCTCCACCGCGCGCCGGACGGCCGCGACGATGCCCTGATAGCCGGTGCAACGGCACAGGTTGCCGGAGAGCCCGTCGAGGATCTGCGCGTCGGTCGGGTCGGAGCACTCGTCGAGGAAGGCGCTCACGCTGACCACGAATCCGGGAGTGCAGAACCCGCATTGCAGCCCGTGGCACTCCATGAACGCCTGTTGCACCGGACCGAGCGCGCCTCGGTCGGGCGCGCCTGGGTCGAGCGCGCCTCGGTCGGGCCCGCCGGGCGCAGGTGCGATGCCCTCGATCGTGACCACCTCGTGTCCGGCGGCCTGCACCGCGAACAGGAGGCAGGCGCGGACGGCGTCGCCGTCGAACAGGACCGTGCACGAGCCGCACACGCCGTGTTCGCACGCGAGATGCGTCCCGGTGAGCCCCAACTCGTCGCGGAGGAAGTCGGCGAGTGTGGTGCGGGCCTCGGCGCGACCGCGTCGCGGCTCGCCGTTGACCGTGAGTGCGACGTCGTGGTCAGCCACCGCACACTTCCTGGAGGGCTCGCTCGACCACCGCGGCGCCGATGCGACGCCGCTGGGCGCCGGTGGCGTGGATGTCGTCGTTGGGCTCGACGTCGCGAACCGCCAACGCCGCGACCGCGGCGAGTGATTCACCCGCGACGAGGGCGGCCTCGGCGTCGAGCGCCCGCACCGGTGTGCTGTCGAGCCCGAAGAGGGCGATCGCCGCCCGTGCCACGCGGCCGTCGTCGACCGAGACCTGGATCGCGGCCCCGGCGAGCGCGAAGTCGCCGTTGCGCCGCGCGACCTCGTGCACCGCGGCGCGCACGTCGCCGGACCAGACGGGGAACACGGCCGCTGTGAGCAACTCGTCGTCGGCGAGGGTGGTCGTCCAGGTGCCCGTGAAGAAGTCGCGGGCGGCCACCGTGCGTTCGCCGACGACGAGTTCGGCGTCGAGCGCGACTGCGACGGCCGGAAGCTCGGAGGCCGGGTCGGCGTGGGCGAGTGAACCGCCGACCGTGCCGCGGTTGCGGATCTGGAAGTGCCCGATGTGTGGCGCGGCCCGGGCGAGCAGCGGCACCGCCGCGGCGACGGTGGCATCGCGCTCGAGCACCCGCTGGCGCGTGGTCGACCCGATGTGCAAGCGCTCGGGTTGCAGCTCGACCCCGGCGAGCGCGCCGACGCCGTTGAGGTCGACGAGGTGCGCGAAGCGGGTGAGTCGGAGCGCCAGCATCGGGACGAGGCTCTGGCCGCCGGCGAGCGGCTTCGCGTCGTCGCCGTGCTCGCGCAGGAGCGCGAGCGCTTCGGCGACCGTCGCGGGCGAGTGGTACTCGAACGGTGCCGGCTTCACGCCGGCCGACGCTACTGCGAACCTGACGCCGGCGTCAGGTGGCCCCAGGCTCCCCAGGCTCCCCAAGATCCCAACCGGCGTCGTCGGGCACCCGCCGCCGCGGCCCGACGACGCCGGTTCGGTTTGCGGCCGTGAGGGTTGGGGCGCGCGCGCGCGAGCATGCACGCATGAGTCGCTCGTGGACCCGCGGCGCGCTGCTCGTGGCGACCCCGCTGCTCACCGATCCCCACTTCGAGCGCACCGTCATCTTGATGCTGGAACACACCGAGGAGGGTGCGCTCGGATTGGTACTGAACCGGCCGTCGGAGCTCCCCGCGGTGAGCGCGCTGCCCGAGTGGGCCGACCGGGCCGCGGATCCCGAGGTGGTCTTTGGTGGCGGTCCGGTCCAGCCCGGCGCCGCGTTCGTGCTCTCGGAACGGCCCGACACTCGTCGGGTCGACGGCTTCGCTGCGGTGTTCGAGCAGGTCGGGGTGGTCGACCTCGCGGGCGTCGTGCCGCACGATCTCGGCCGGACTCGCGTCTTTTCGGGCTACGCGGGCTGGTCGCCCGGCCAGCTCGAAGGAGAACTCGCCGAGGACGCGTGGTGGGTCGTCGACGCCGACCCCGAAGACGTCTTCTTCGCGGTTCCCGACGACCTCTGGCGGACCGTGCTGCGGCGTCAGACCGACCGGCTCAGCTGGTTCGCCGACTACCCCGACGACCCGGCGAACAACTGACCCGACGACCGCACAGCTTCGTTGAGCGGTCGGGCGTGCTCTCCACGCCGGACCACTCAACGGAGGGGTTGCGGTCTGCGTCGGGGTTCGGCGTTGGGGCGTTGGCAGCGGGGGCACCAGGTCGTGGTGCGGCCATCGAGCACGCACGACCGCAACGTCGTCGCGCACGCGACGCAGGGCTCGCCGGCACGGCCGTAGACCTGGAGGGCTTCCTGGTTGGTGCCCGAGCCGCCGTCGAACGTGCGGTAGTCGCGCAGCGTGGTGCCGTGTCGCTCGATCGACTCCGCGAGCACGGCGCGGATCGCGGCGTGGAGGCGCGCCGCCTGCGGGCGGGTCAGCGTTCGTTTCGCGGGGTGCACACGCGCGCGCCACAGCGCTTCGTCGGCGTAGATGTTGCCGATTCCAGCAACCGGCCGTTGCGACAACAACTGGGTCTTGACCGCGCGGGCGCTCGCCGCCACCGCTCTGTGGAAGGCGCGAACCTCGAAGTCGTCGGTGAGCGGCTCCGGACCGAGCGCGTGCAAGGTCGGAAGCGTTCGATGATCGCCGCGCGGGACGACCGCGATGCGGCCGAAGCGGCGCACGTCGTGGAGTTCGACGACCGTGTCGTCGTCGAGCGTGAACGAGGCGCGCACGTAGGGGTCGCGTTCGCCGTCGGACTCGCAGCCGAACTCGCCGACGCGCAGCACGCCGGTCATCCCGAGGTGGATCGCGAGCTGGCGATCGTCGTCGAGATCGCAGAGCAGGTACTTGCCGCGCCGACCGACGGTGTCGACCCGAGCGCCGATCGTCTCGACCGCGGCAGCGAACTTCGCCGAGGGGAATGCCCAGGCGTCGACGACGACCCGGCCGACGAGGACGGGCTCGAGCTGGCGCCGAATCGTCTCGACCTCGGGAAGCTCGGGCATGTCAGCGGGCGTGCCAGCGCGGGTCGCGCCCCTCGCGCGCGGCAGCGAGCCCCTCGCGTGCATCCTCGGTCTGGTGGACGTACCGCCGCATCGTCTCGCCCATCCGCACCGCGTCGGCCCACGGAAGGTGCTGGCCGCGGTGCGCCATCTCGTTGACGGCACGCACCGCGAGCGGCGCCCCCTGACAGAGCCGCGTCGCGAGCGACCGGGCCTCGTCGAGCAACCGGTCACGAGGAACGACCCACCCCGCGAGCCCGATCTCGCGGGCGCGATGCGCGTCGATCCGGTCGCCGGTGAGGAGGAGTTCCAACGCGAACTGCATCGGCACGCGCTGCGGGAGCCGAATCGCGCCCACCACCGTCGGGACGCCGAGCCGGACCTCGGGCATCCCGAACTGCGCGTCGTCGGCGGCGATCACGAAGTCGCACGCCGCAACCGCGGTGAGCCCGTACCCGAGGCAATAGCCGCCGACTGCGGCGATCGTCGGCTTCCACACCTCGAGACCCGACTCGAAGCTGTTGATCGTCGGCATCTCCCAGAAGGAGCCCGGGAAGACCCCCGCGCTGTCGCCGTCGGCGAGATCGGCGCCGACACAGAACGCGCGCCCCGACCCGGTGACGATCGCGACCCACGCATCGTCGTCGGCGAGGAATCGCTGCCACGTGGCGTTGAGCTCCACGCGCATTGCACCGTTGATCGCGTTCAGTTTGGCCGGCCGGTGGTACGTGATCGTCGCGACGTGCCCGTCGACCTCGTACAGCACCGTTGGTTCCGTCGCGGGCTCGGTGGCGGTTTCGGTCGCGGGCTCGGACACGGTCGCCTCCCTCACGCCTCGCGGGCGTAACCCTCCATGATGTGCTCGATCCACCACGGCGGTGCGGTCGCGAGCAGCAGTTGCAGGTCGGGGTAGTCGTGCCAACGAACGATCTTGCCTTCGGAATCGAACTCCTGCACCGACACGAACTTGATCGTGCACGCCTCGCCCGTCGGCCAGTGCCATTCTTCGGCGTGTTCGTACATCACGAGGTCGCCTTCGGCGACGAGGTGCTTGGGGTGGTGGTAGATCGCCGACAGGGGCTCGAGACCGAGCCGCAGACGCGCCGCGACCTCGGCAGGACCGCGCGCGACGTCGTCGTCGCCGCCGGGCGAGAACACGTCGGTGTACTCGCCGCGCTCGGCCATGAACGCGCCGACCGCGTCGAAGTCGCGTCGGTAGAGGGTCGCCCAGAAACGCTCGACCGTTTGACGGTTGCGCGCGGCGTCGCTCATGTCGCGCGGATGAAGTCGATGACGACAGCGGCGAGTTGCGGGCCGCAGTCCTCCTGGAGGAAGTGGCCACCGCCGACGATGGTGGGATGCGGTCGACCCTGGGTGCCGGGGACCTCGGCGAGGAACGCCGCGTCGGCGCCCCCGGTGACGGGGTCCTGGTCGCTGAAGGCGCACAGCCATGGTCGGGTGAAGGTGCGCAGCACGTCCCAGGCCGAGCGGTTCGCCGCACTCGCGGGGTCGTCGGGTACCGCGGGGACGAGGGTCGGGAACTGGCGGGCGCCCGACTTGTACGTCTCGTCGGGGAACGGCGCGTCGTAGGCGGCGACGACCTCGGGTGCCAGGTCGGTGACGCAGCCGCTGTTGACGATCATGCCGGTCGGGAACGTCTCGACCGCCTGGCTGAATTCGCGCCAGCGCAAGAATCCCGGGCCGAGATCGCGGTCGCCCGTGGGCAAGAAGGTGTTCGCGGTGACGACGCGCGCGAAGCGGTCGGGGTGCTCACCGACGAGGCGGAGCCCGAGGAGACCGCCCCAGTCCTGACAGACGAGATCGACGTCGCGGAGGTCGAGGTGGTCGAACACGAGGGTGCGCAGCCAGGCGACGTGGGCCGCGTACGTGTAATCGCTGCGCGCCGCGGGCTTGTCGCTCTTGCCGAAGCCGACGAGGTCGGGGGCCACGCAGCGGAATCCGGCGGCGACGAACAGCGGGATCATGTGTCGGTAGAGGTACGACCAACTCGGCTCGCCGTGCAGGCACAACACGACCTCGCCGTCACGCGGGCCTTCGTCGAGGTAGTGCATGCGCAAGGTGCCGGTGCCGTCGCCGCGATCGACCTCGACGTAGTGCGGCGCGAACGGGTAGTCGGGGAGTTCGGCGAAACATTCGTCGGGGGTGCGCAACACGTCCATGCGGCTCCGGTCCTAGACGTCGGGGAAGTCGAGTGCGAGGTTCGCCTCTTCGAGACCGCCGTCGATCTCGAGGATCTTGCCGGTGATCCAACCTGCCGCATCGGAGGAGAGGTAGAGGGCGCCCATGGCAATGTCGTCGGGGCTGCCCAACCGGCGCAGCGGCGTCTTGTCGATCATCTCGTTGCGGATCGTGTCGTCGGTGAGCACGGTCTCGAGCGCGCTCGTCGCCGTCGAGCCGACGGCGATCGCGTTGACGCGCACCCGCGGTGCGAGATCGGCCGCCATGAGGCGTGTCATGTGTGTCATCGCGGCCTTTGCCGTGCCGTACGCGACGAACCCGCGGTCGCGCAGTCGACCGATCGCGCTCGAGATGTTGACGATCGATCCGCCGTCGCGCTCGAGCATCGAGGGCAATGCCGCCTTCGACAATACGAACGCTGTCGTGACGTTGAAGTGGAAGGCCTGCTCGAGAAAGCGCGCCGAGGTCGCGGTGAACGGGCGCGGCGGCGTCCCGCCCGCGTTGTTGATGACGATGTCGATGCCGCCGAACTCTTCGATCGTCGCCCGGGCGAACGCTTCGGTCCGGTCGTTCTCGTTCACGTCGGCCGGGAAGACGAATGCGCGACGACCGAGGGCTCGCACTTGGTCGGCGACCGTGTCGAGTTGCTCGCGTGTGCGCGACGACAACGCCACGTCGGCGCCGGCCTCGGCGAGTGCGAGCGCCGTCGCGGCTCCGATGCCGCGGCCTGCGCCCGTGATGATCGCGACCTTGCCGTCGACCCGGAATCGTTCGAGTACCACCCTGGCCCCCCTTCGAGCGTTCGGACAGTAGCCCGACACCTCCGGGGCGCGTTACGGTCGGCCCATGCGCGGGGCGGGTCGGATCGTGGTCGGGGTCGTGTCGGTGGTGCTCGTCGTGGGTGCCGCCCCGATCGGGTCGAGCCCCGCCGGCGCGGCAGGCGATTCCGACCCGTGGTCGCAGCGCCGCGTCCTGAACGTCGCCCATGCCGGCGGCGACCTCGAAGCCCCGCACAGCACGCTCTTCGCGATGCACGCTGCCGTCGCCGCGGGTGCCGACGTGCTCGAGATGGACGTGCGCCTGAGCGCCGACGGCGTGTTGATGGTGCAGCACGACGACACGGTCGACCGCACGACCGAATCGTCGGGTCCCGTCGCGACGCGCACGGCCGCGCAACTCCAGGCCCTCGACAACGGCCACTGGTTCGTGCCCGAGTGTTGGAGCTGTCACGACCGACCGGCCGCCGAGTACGAGTACCGCGGCATCCGCACGGGCGATCGCCCCCCGCCTGCGGGCTTCACCGCGGACGACTTCGCGATCCCGACGCTCGAACAGGTCGCCGCGAGGTTCCCCGACCGCCTCCTCGACATCGAGATCAAGGACGGTCCGACCGGGATGGCCGCCGCCGAGGCGCTCGCCGCGTTCATCGCCGGTCACGGGCCGTCCGACCGCTACCTCGTCGCGTCGTTCGACGACGCGATCCTGGCGCATTTCAAGACCCTGGCCCCCGCGGTCGCGACGAGCCCGGGGCTCAACGAGATGATCACCTGGTTCGCGCTGCGCGGACCGCTCCCGACCCATCGCGTGCTCCAGGTCCCGCCCGTCTACAGCGGGATCGAGGTCGTGAGCCGGCAGTTCGTCGACGATGCCCACGCGAACGGTCTCGCGGTCTGGGTCTGGTTCAACGGCAACGACGACGACGCGCCCGCAGAGTGGCAGCGGCTGATGGACCTCGGTGTCGACGCTCTGCTCACCGGCAAGCCGCGCCTCGCGCAGGCCGAACTCACGGCGCGAGACGCGGCGTTCACGGCTGCGCCGGAGGTCGGACCCGCGGCGCGGGCAGGCCGCCGGCGCGCCGAGGTGTCGGCGACCTGTCCGGCCGTGCACGTCGCGACGTGTACGAGCCTGATGGTCGTCGTGGCACGCGATCGCCACGGGCGGTGGCAGCTCGTCGGGGAGTCCGAGGTTCGCGTCGCTCGGTCCGCGAGCGTCACGGTCGACATTCGGCTGAGTGATTTCGCGCGGCGTTCGATTCGCGGCCGACACACGCTCGATGCGTTCGCGTTGATGTTCCCGCTCGACGACGACACCGCCCCGGTGATCGCACCGGTCGCCATCGCCCGCGCCTGACCCGTTCGACGCAGGCGGTCAGCCGCGCGTCACTTCGGAGGGAACCGCACCGCCCCGTCGATTCGGATCGTCTCGCCGTTGAGGTAGCCGTTCTCGACGATGTGCTGCACGAGGTGCGCGAACTCGTCGGGCTCGCCCATGCGCGTGGGGAAGGGCACGATCGACGTCAGGGCGTCCAGCATCTCGTCGGGCGCGAGCCCGAAGATCGGCGTCGCGAAGCTCCCCGGTGCGATCGTCATGACGCGGATACCGACGACGCCGAGGTCGCGCGCCATCGGGAGCGTCATGCCGACCACGCCGCCCTTGCTCGACGAGTAGGCGACCTGCCCGATCTG
>SXJQ01000162.1 GCA_005779345.1 Actinomycetota bacterium | reverse complement strand
CCCGGCGAAGAAGACCGCGGCCAAGAAGGCACCCGCCAAGAAGACCGCGGCCAAGAAGGCACCCGCCAAGAAGACCGCGGCGAAGAAGGCACCCGCCAAGAAGGCCCCGGCGAAGAAGACCGCGGCCAAGAAGGCACCCGCCAAGAAGACCGCGGCGAAGAAGACCGCCAAGAAGCGCTGAACCACGCATCGATCGCGTTCTGAGGCCCCGCTCCGGCGGGGCCTCACCGCGTTCCCCGACCTCAGGCACCCGACCTCAGGCACCCGACCTCAGTCGCCGGGCATCCAGTCGCGGATCATGACGATCGAGCCGCCGGGATGCTCGGGATCCAGTCGCATGACGATCCGCTCCCGCGTCGGCGGGTCGCCCGAGACGGTCTCGACGATCGTGATCTCGTCGTCCTTGGGCCCCTCGAGGACATCACGAAGGCCGAGCATCCCCGCGGCAAGCACGCCGCCGACCGCGCCCGACTGGAACTTGCGGATCGGCCGCCGGTCGCGGAGCGGTTCGTCGTCACCACTGGGGAGCGCGCAATCCTCGCCCTCGGGGGCGATCCATTCCTGACCCATGCGTGCAGCGTAGGGGGCTTGTCATGATGTCGACCCTCGCGTACCGTGGCCTACGTGGCGAACATCTGTTCGATTCCTGCCGAACCCGGCGCTCTCGCCTGGCAGGGCTCGCTGCTCCTGTCGGGTGAGCGAGTCGGGCACGACCCTGCGTTCGCCGCTGCCCGCCGCGACGACCTCGGCGCGGGCGCGTGGGTCGAGCACGTCGCCGGTTGGCTCACCGGCGCCGACGACCTGTGCGCGCGCCTCGTCACCGAACTGCCCTGGGAGTCGCACACGGTCGGCATGTATGGGCGGATCGTCGTCGAGCCCCGACTCACACAGTTCCGGGTGCACGATCACCTCGATCGGTTCGCGGAGGTCGCGATCCTCGGCGCGGCGCTCAGCGCTCGCTACGAGCACGATCTCGCTCGGGTCGGCGCCGCGCTGTATCGCGACGGCGCCGACAGCGTCGCCTGGCACGGCGATCGGGTCGACCCCTCGGTCGCCGATCCGATCGTCGCGATCGTGTCGCTCGGCGCACCGCGCCGACTGTTGCTCCGACCCACCACGGGCGGACCGTCGCGCTCCGTCACGCTGTGCGGCGGCGACCTGTTCGTCATGGGCGGCACCTGTCAGCGGACCTGGCAACACTGCGTCCCCAAGACCCGCCGCGCGATCGGGCCGCGGGTCAGCCTGATGTTCCGGGATGCTCCGTGAGCATGCCCGCCTGCCGACCGATGCTCACCACGACCTCGCTCGCCTCGACCGCGATGGCCCCGACGTGCGGTACGACCAGGTCGAGATCGACCACCGACCATCCCGTCGGCGGTCTCGTGCGCAGCCCGGCGCGCACGCCCTCACCGATCGCCTTCAGGTAGGCCTCGACCCGCGTCCAGTGCTGCGCGAAGCGCTCGTCGCGATCGCCCTCGGGGCCTGCGGCGAACGACGCGAGCTCGGCGGCGGTCATCGACCGCCGGGCCAGACGATCGAGCATCACGCGCGGCCGGACGGCCTCGAGGTCGATCCCGACCCGCGCTTCGCTGCACGCGATCGCCGACATGCCGCGGGTATGGCTCACCGAGTGGTGTGCGGTCGCTCGGGCCGACGCGATGCGAGCGCGTAGTTCGTCGCCGCGAACCTCGTCGGGAACGATCGTGATCGACACCAGCACCGCGTCGGTCATCCGCCGAGACCCGGCAGGAGCGGGCCGCGGCGGCCCGTCGCCCAATCGGCCAGACGGGCCGGATAGCCGAACGCGATCTCGCCCACCGGCGGCAGCCGATCGGCGGCGAACCAGCCCCACTCGATGACCTCGTCGGTCGCGGGGCGCGGCTCGTCGTCGGTCTCACCGACGAACGTCGTCACCTGGACGACCTCACCCCACCACGGGTCGAGGTACACGCCGAGCACGCCGGTGAGCCGCACCGCGATGTCGAGTTCTTCGCGCGCCTCGCGGAGCACGGTCATTGCCGGCGACTCGCCGAGGTCTTGGTATCCGCCGGGCCACTCCCACTTGCCGATCTCGGGCTCGCGACCGCGACGCTGCAACAAGACCCGACCATCGCGTTCGATCGCGACATCCGCGCACGGCGCGTTGCGCCGCAACCGCCACCGCGGGCCGTGCTCGGGACACGTCGGCCAACCGTCGATCACCGGCGACATCGCCCCACACTCGTAGCAGTATTCGGGAGGGCGGTCGAGACGATGCGCGAGGCCGCGCGGGGCTCCGTCGGGCGACGGGGGCGAGCTCACCCGCGCAGTGTACGGCCGGTCAACCGGCGATCTCGGCGACCGCCGCGGCGAACACCTCGGAGTGGCGGTCGACCTGTTCGGCAGTCGTCGCCGGCGACATCAGCGCCATGTTGTGGAACGGGGTCATCAGGATCCCGCGGTTGAGGCAGTAGAGGTGCAGCAGTCCGTCGAGCGCGTAATCGACGGCCGCGGCTGCCTCGCCGCCGTTGCGCGGCGGCGGGCAGAACCAGTACTCGGCCCGACAGCCGAGACGTTGGACGTGCCAGGCGAGATCGTGCGCGTCGATCACCGACCTGACTCCTTCGGTCCAGCGCTCGGCGAGCGCGGTCATGTGCGCGAACGCGTCGTCGGTGAGCACCTCCGACAGCGTCGCTCGGATCGCGCACAACGCGAGTGCGTTGCCCGAGAGCGTCCCGCCGATGCCCGAGACGTCGGCCTCGGGCGTCTCGGCGATCTCGGCGCCGGCGCTCGCCGCGACCGCTGCCGTCATGCCGTAGGCCGCGGCCGGGATCCCTCCCCCGATCGGCTTGCCGATGGTGAAGAGGTCGGGTTCGAGCCCCCAGGCGCGGGTCGCTCCCCCGGGCCCCGCGCACCAGGTGTGTGTCTCGTCGATCACGAGCAGCGTGCCGTGCGACCGGGTGAGCGCTCGCAGCGCATCGTGGAATCCAGGATCGGGGAGCACGATCCCGATGTTCGTGAGCGCGGGTTCGGCGAGCACCGCGGCGTATTCGCCCGTGGCGAGTTCTCGTTCGAGCGTGACGAGATCGTTGAACTCCACCACGCCCGTCGTCAGCCCCGGATCGCCCGGCGGACCGACGTTGCCGGGGCGTGCGATCGCGCGGCCGTCGCCGCCGATCGAGACGAGGGTCTCGTCGACCGTGCCGTGGTAACACCAGTTGAAGACGAGCACCTTCGGCCGGCCGGTGAGCTCGCGGGCGATGCGCAGCACGAACCGGTTCGCGTCGGTCGCGGTCATCGCGATCTGCCAGTACGGCAGACCGAATCGTCGCACCAGTTCCGCGCCGACGGCGATCGAGTCCTCGGTGGGGAGCATCATCGTGATCCCGCGGCCGAGGCGGTCGGTGACGGCGCGGACGGTCGGCTCGGGCGAGTGACCGCACATCGCGCCCGTGTCGCCGAGGCAGAGGTCGACGTACTCGATGCCGTCGACGTCGACGACGGTGGCACCGTGCGCCTCGGCGGCGAAGAGCGGGAAGCTGCCCGGCCAGCGGCCCATCCAGTTCATCGGCACACCACCGACGAGCGAGGCACGCGACTGCGCGCCGAGTTCGCGCGAACGCGGGTGCAGGCGCTCGAAGGTCGCCGTTTCGCGCGCGAACAGCGCAGCCACGAGCGAAGGATCGATGCCGGACGACACGGGGACCACCATCGCTCAGTGACCGATGAGGCGTTCGGTGAGGGTGCGGCCGCTCGGGGCGCGACCTGTGCGTGCGGCTTCGGCGTCGATCCGGAGCGCGCCGCGCTGCAACGCGCGTGCCGCGATCCAACGCAACGGCTCGGGCTCCCAATTGCGCGATCGATGTCCGACCATCGGCAGCGATGTGACCTCCGATTCGGTGTCGGTGATGAGGTCGGCCAGCACCCGACCGCCGAGGTTCGTGGCCGCCACGCCCTCACCGACGTAGCCGCGGCTCGTGGCGATCCCTGCTGCTCGGTCGT
>SXJQ01000012.1 GCA_005779345.1 Actinomycetota bacterium | reverse complement strand
TCGGCGAGGCGGGCGAGCTCCGCGAGCGCGGCACGCACCGCGCGGCGCGGCTCGGCGCTGCGCAGGCGCGGCACGCCGTCGACGAACACGACCGACAGCGAGCGCCGGGGCGCGCCCGGTCTCGGGGTGAGCAGCCCGAGCTCGACATCGGGCGGGCCGGGGTCGATCAGCGCCGCGAGCGATCGGCGCAATGCGTGGGCGAGGTCGACATCGGCGGTGCGGACCTCGACGCGCACGGCGCCGGCGCGGACGGGGAGGTGATCGACGAACCGCAGGCGCGCGGCGGTGCGCGCGAACGGATCGCACGGCGCGGGCTCGCTCCCGCCGAGGAGCCCGGCCGCCGCGAACGTGTCGAGCGTGGCGACCACCTCGCGTTCGATGGTGGCGGGGTCGGCGCCGGTCGCGGCGGCGACGGCGCGCACGATCACCCGGTCGTCGCGGTCGGTGGTACCGATGCCGGTGCCGTCGGCGCACGCCGCCCAGACCGCTGCCGCGCTCGCGTTGGCACGATGCAGCGACGAGTCGCACGGATCGAACACGACGAGTTCGTCGTCGACGACGACCCACTCGAGGTCGGCGCGAGGGGCACGCGAGGTGGTCATCGGGCCGTCTCGATCAGCGCCTCGATCTCGGCGACCGCGCGGTCGAGTTCGCGCACCGACAACCGTCGGCAGGGCACCGCGGCGACGAGCCGGGCGAGCGAACGGAAGCCGCGGCGGCCATGGCCCGCGAAGTCGAACGAATGCTCCGACAGCAGCGTGAGCGCCTCGGCGCGCGGGAGCGGCGCGGCCGTGGTCGCGCGGCGCGGGTCGTAGCCCGGCACGACGATCGCCGCGATCTCGGCCGGCGCGGCGGCGCCGATCGCGCCGGGGCGGAGCGCATCGGGAGCGACGAGCCACATCGCCGCCGAGCACTCGACGACGAACGGATCGCGCGGCGCGAGCTCCGGGAACAACGGCCACGACCCAGGGTCGAGCCCGAGCGGTCGGGGCATCGGACGGCACCGCAACGTGCCCGGGTCGATCACCGCTGCCTCGTCGGAGAGATAGTCGAAGCCCGCGGCCACGAGGGCCGCGACCAGCGTCGACTTGCCGGCATCGGGCGGCGCCGGCAGCACGACGGCGCGCCCGTCGCGGGCGACCACCCCGGCGTGCACGAGGATCGAACCCCGCTCGGAGTCGATCGCCGCTCGGGTGATCTCCCAGGCGACGCGGTGGAGCACCGCGCCGGGTGCATCGGTCGTGAGGACGCGCACACCGTCGACGAAGACGCGCAAGCGCGACGCGGGTTCGTCGGGAGCGTCGTCGAGGATCACGAACGCGGCCTTCGTGTGCGCGGTCTTCGTGTGCGCGGTCTTCGTGTGCGCGGTGCCGACAGCGTTCGCGTCGGCCGCGCAGGCCGCGTACGCGGTGTCGACGAGCGCACACCAGCGGGCGTCGTTGCTCGCGACCGACCAGGTCGCGTCGAGGAGTCGGTGTTGCGACGAGCGATGCGGTGCCGCGGAGTCGAGGCGACGTTCGACGCGCAGGTCGGCGGTCATTCGCGATCCTTGCGGGTGAGTCGGGCGGCGCGGCCGGCGCGACGCCAGTACGACATCTCGCGCTGCGCCAGGTAGGCGCGCGTGGGAAACAGGAGCGAGCCGGCGAACGCGGCCCGGTCGCGGACGGGGAGTGCCCGCACGCCCGACACGACCTGGCGCGCGTAGCTGCGTGCGGTGCCCTCGTAGGCGGCGAGCCGCGAGCGCTCGCGTCGCGACTCGACGCGCCGGTCGGACCACTCGTCGAGGAGCGGGTGCGTGCCGACCCGCAACTCCGAGCGGGCGCTGCGCACGGCGCGCGCCAACACCGCGCCCGCGTGCCAACGTTCGGCGCGCTCGATCGCGGTTCCGACGTCGGCGACCTGGGCGAGCTGCGCGAGATCGCGTCGGGGGGTGAGCCACGGCCGAGCGTCGCCGAGCACGGCGTGGAACGCGGCGTGGAGCAACTGCGACTCCGGGTCGAGCGTGGCGACCGAAACGCCTGCGATCTCACAGGTTCCGCCGTCGGTCCACAGCTCCGCGACGGACAGCAACAACCCGAACGCGCCGGCCGCGAACGATCGGTGCAGGTCGATGCCGAGACCGCCCGGGGTCAGGTAGCAGGTGCCCTTGCCGAATCGCGCGTCGAACCCCGGTCGGGGCTCGTCGAAGCTCGGCCGAAGGCCGGTAGCGGCCAGGGCCGAACGCGCCTGCGCGAACGCCTCGGTGGGAACGAGCAGGTCGACATCGCCCCACGTACGCCACTCGACGGCGGGGTACACCTGGCGGGCGAGTGCCGGGCCCTTCAGCAACCGGACGGGAACACCGGCCGCGACGAGCAGCGCGTGCATCCGGACGAGCAACCGATCGAGCACGAGCGTGACGGTGAGGGCGCGCGCGTGGCGCGCGGCGAGTTCGTCGAGGAGGTCGGCGGGACCGTCGAGCCGGCCGGCCTCGACAGCGGCCCACGCGGTGCCGGTCTGGCGCTCCACGGTGAGGTCGCGCAACAACGTCGCGTCGAGCTCGATCGCGCCGGTCGGCGCCCCCGGCAACCCGAAGGCCGCGACCGCGCCGAGCGGGACCGCAGTCATGCCGGACCCCGGCCGCGATCGGGTTCCTGCTCGTCGCGCGAGTCGGCGCACGGTTCGAGCACCCCGAGCGCGACCAGTCGCTCGGTCGTGTCGACGAGCGCGGCCCAGGCGGCGTCGCGATCGTCGGGCGCGAGCGCGAATCGCTCGACGACCGCGGCGATCGTGGTCGAGCCGTCGGCGGCGGTCACGAGTACGGCCGCGGCGCCCGCGAGTTCGAGCGGGTCGTCGTCGCGATCGGCGACGAGCACCCAGAGGCGATCGCCGAGGCGGCGGCGGACGACCTCGCTGCGGGTGCGGTACCGCGTCGGCGCGTCGCCCGTCATCGCTGTTCCTACTCGAGCGTCCAGGTGCCGTCGACGTAGTACGGCGCGAGCCGCACGATCGCCGGCGGCGTCGGATCCATCTTGAGCCCCGTCACCGAGAGCTGCCCCACCGGTTGCCACGGCGACAGCTCGGCTCGCCCGCGCCCGAACGCGCCGAAGTACAACGTGTAGTTGCCGAACGGGAGCGGCAGCCGTGGCAGTGCGAGCGTGACGCGCGACTCACCGGTGGGCAACACGGTGACGAAGCGCTTCACCCAGATCGGTGTCGAGGTGCCCTGGCTCGCTCCGATGAACAACGAGCAGCGATGGTCGAAGTCACTCACCGCGGTGAACGAGATGCGGCACGGTTCGTTGGCGGCCGGGATCCGACCGTCGGGGCCTTCGACCCGCAGATCGCGGACCTGGATGCGACCGACCGTCTCGAGCGAACGCGCCTCGGTGATCGCCTCGATCTTGTGGCGGTACTCGCCGAGCACGTAGTCGATCGGACCGTCGGCCGCGAGCCGCCCGTCGGAGAGCCACAGGCCGCGCTGGGCGACCGCGCCGATCGACGCGAGGTCGTGCGACACGAGGATCAGGGTCGCCCCCGACGTGAGCACGTCGCGCATCCGATCGAGGCACTTCTGCTGGAACGCCGAGTCGCCGACCGCGAGGACCTCGTCGACGAGCAGGATGCGCGGTTCGAGGAACGCCGCGATCGAGAAGCCGAGCCGCATCTTCATCCCCGACGAGTAGAACTTGACCTGCTGATCGATCGCCCGCTCGAGTTCCGCGAACGCGACGATGTCGTCGAAGCGCAGTGCGACGTCGCGGCGCGAGATGCCGAGCAGCGACCCGTACACCGCGATGTTCTCGCGCCCGGTGAGGTCGTTGTGGATTCCCGACGACACCTCGAGGAGCGCCCCGACCCGACCATTGGTCTCGATCCGACCCGAGTGGGGGAACATCACCTGCGAGATGATCTTGAGGAGCGTGCTCTTGCCCGACCCGTTGACCCCGACGAGCCCGACGGCCTCGCCCGGTGTGATCTCGAAGTCGATGTCGCGCAGCACCCACCGCCACGGATTGTGCCGCGGGACCTTGCCCCGCAATTTCGCGACGCGGTTCTCGACGCGATCGCGCAGCAGGCGCCGACCGCGATAGGTGCGGAAGCGCTTCCACGCGTGCTCGACGCGGATGGAGCCCTCAGGCAACATCCGCGATCCCCTGCTCGAAGTGCTTGAACCCCATGTAACAGAGTACGAGCACGATCACCGAGCTGATCGCTGCCGCCACGGTCGGGCCGGTGAGCGGCGCCTCGCCGAAGAACACGCTGCGTCGCAGGCCGTCGATCACCGCGGCGACCGGGTTCAGGGCCGAATAGATCGTCGGGGTGAGGAAGTGCAGCCGGTCGAAGCCGTAGAGCACGGGCGTGAGGAAGTAGAGGAGTTGCACGATCACCGGGATCGCGTGGCGTACATCGCGTGCGTACACGACCAGCACCGAGAGCAGCATCGTGAGCCCGGTCGTGAACAGCACGAGGATCGCGAGCAATGGGATCGCCCACAGCGACTCGGGGAACCGCGGCGCGCGGCTGTCGGCGATGAAGAACAGCGCGAGGGGCGCCGCCGCACACAACGTGTCGACGACGCGCGTGAGGAGCGAGCCGAGCGCGAAGACCTCGCGCGGCGCGTACACCTTGTTGAGCAGCGCCGTGTTGGCGACCAGCGCGTTCGATCCGTTCGTGATCGACGACGAGAAGAACGTCCACGGGAGCTGACCGAGGTAGACGAACAGCGCGTAGGGCACCCCGCCGGTCGCGATCTTGGCGTCGAGCCGATCGACGACCGCGGCGAACACGAATACCGTGATGAGCGGCTGGAGGACGTTCCAGGTGAAGCCGAGGATCGCCTGCGCGTAGCGGCTCCGGAGTTCGCGTTCGGCGAGGCTGCGGACGATCTCGGGTGTGCCCCGCAACTCGCGCAGTGCGCGGCGCAACTCGAGGCCGCGACGGAACCGCAGCGCCGCGGGAGGGGAGTCGGGCAACTCCCCCAACGCTTCGGGCCGGATCCGGATGCTGACGGGCTCGGCGACGTCCCCACTGTCGGCGGCACCGGTGTCTGCGATGTGCGAATCGGTCACGAAGGTCGGACTCCGCGGTGCGGCCGGAGGGGACGGGAGGGCAATCTTACGTCGATCCGAGTGGGCGATCACCCTGCCCGTCGTGGAATCGGCCGTTGACCGACGCGGGGTCGGGGCCGCGGTGACCTCGGTCACCGTTCGGCGATGGTCCGTTCGTACAACGCCGCGAAGGCCGCGCCCACGGCCTCGGGCCGACGCTCGTGACGAACACGTTCGCAGGCCGCCGTCGCCGCACGCCAGGCATCGTGGTCGCCGAGCGCGGCCCGGAGCGCGCGCGTGATCGCGTCGGGATTGCCGGGGGCGACGACCCAGCCGGTCGCGTCGTCGCGCACCGACGAGCCGAGTGCGCCGACATCGGTGGCGACCACGGGCCGCCCGTGCGCGTAGGCGTCGTGGAGCACGCCGCTCTGCGACGAGAAGTCGGTGTAGGGGAGCACGACGAGATCGCATGCCCGGTAGAGCTCGTGCTTGCGCTCCGTCGCGACGTAGCCGATCTCGGCGTGGATGCGGTCGTCGGCGTCGGCGGCCGCACGCACACTCGCCTCGATCTCGGGTGCGCCGCGGCCCGCGATCACGAACGTCGCGTCGAGGTCGCGATCGCGGCGGATCGCGTCGAGCAAGACATCGATTCCTTTGTTGCGGCGGAACGCGCCGAAGCAGAGCACCGTCGGGCGATCGCTCGGACGGCCGCGCGATTCGTGGGGCGACGGCAGGACCCAGTGCGGGATCTCGTGGAGCCGGCCGCGGTCGACCGCGAACTCGCCGGCGAGGCGATCGGCGATCGAGGGATGGTGCACGACGATTTCGCCCGCGGTGGCGTAGGTGCGCGCGAGCAGCCGCCGTTCGAGCGTGGCCGGCAGACGGGTTTCGTGCGGGACGACGTCGTGCACCGTCGTCACGAGCGGAACGTGGCGACCGAGCGGTGCGAGCGAGTACCAGTCGGTGAGGCGGTTCAGGAACACCACGTGCGCGATGTCGAACCCGTTGCGAGCGAGCGCGTCGCGGGCTCGAGCGCGCCGCGGGTAGGTCGTCGCGCGCGACGCGAACCACCGCAGCGATCGTTCGCGTTCGCGGCCGACCTCGGGCAGCGTGGCCTCGATCCGCACCGCGCCGCGGTCGCGGTCGGCGGGCGCGATCCGGTCGGGGATCGTGTGCACCACGAGCGTGTCGCCGGGGCGGGGGACCGCGTCGACGAGCGCGAGGTGCTCGGGCCGGAGGTAGGGCCAGTACCAGTAGATGTCCACGGGCTCAGGTGTCCACGAGTCAGGCGCCGGCGCCGCGCTCACGCTTCGGCGGCAGGATCCGCGCCGGGACCCCGACCGCGGTGCAGCCCGCGGCGACGTCGTGGAGCACGACCGCGTTCGCGCCGATTCGGGCGCCGTCGCCGATCGTGATGTCGCCGAGCACCTTCGCGCCGGCGTGCACCGCGACGTTGTCGCCGAGCGTCGGCCGCGAGTCGGCGCGGTCGAAGCCGATCGTGACCTGCTGGTTGACCCAGCAGTTCGACCCGAGACGGCGCGCGGCGATGATCGTGGCGAAGCCGTGCTGGATGAACAGCCCCGGACCGATGTCGCCGCACGCGAGAAAGAGCGTGCGCTCACCCGGGTAGATCAACGCGAGGATCGTCGCGAGGGCCGCGGGCGCGAATCCGGCGCGCCGCAACCGGTAGCAGTAGAGCGTGCGGTACTCGCGGTAGGTCGCCAGCAGCGCGAGCGTCGCGCGGCGCCGGCCGACGGGCGGCACGACGACGGTGACCCAACGATCGACGTCGAGCGCGATGACGCGACGCGCCCGCCCCGACACGAGGCCCACCAGCATCGGGGCGTACCAAGCCATGCGGATCGCGAGCACGACCCGCTTCACGCGCGTCGCCCTCGTGCGGTCGCGTCGCTCGATGTCATCGGGATCGCTACCAGCCCTCGTCGAGCAGTCGCTCGGCGAGCAGGTCGGTGAAGCGGTGCGCGGCCTCCACCCAGAGGTGCTCGTAGTCGCGGAAGTCGTCGTCGCTCATGGTCGTGCTGAGATCGAGGGTCGTGACGTCGAGGGCGGCGGTCTCGGCGGCGATCGTTGCCTTGAACTCCTCGAACTGCGCCGCGCCCCCGGGATGCGCGTCGGCGTAGCCGGTCGGGACGGGCATGAACACCACGGCGACCTCGATGCCCTCGTCCTGCAACTCGCGCAGCGTCGCGCGGAATGCCTCGAGCTCGTCGTCGCCGATCGCGAACTCGAAGAGCTGCTTGTCCTCGATGGTGGCCAGGTGGTTGCGGCGCAGGCGCGCAAGGCGCTCGTCGCTGAGCTGGGGGTACGCGAGCTCCCACACGGCCCGCTGTTGGAGCGGACGCACCCGCTCGTAGCTGGTCGTGGCGTTGCCGCGGGCCGCGGTGAGGAGCGCCGCGGGGTCGCGCAGCTCGTCGCGGTGGTGCGACAGCGCGACGTCGAGGAGGCGGCGGTCGAGGTCGCCGAAGAAGCCGGGCTCGCTCGCCCGCGCTGCCTCGTAGCGGTCGATGGTCTTGTCGGGTCGCGCGCCGTTGAAGTCGATCGACGAGATGCCCCACACCACGCGGCGCGGGCGGAGCTTCGGTACGACTTCGTCGTGCAGCCAACGCCGCACGACGGTGGTCTGGGCGCCCGGCAGCGCGACGTTGTGCGCCCATTCGGTGTCGGTGAGGACGCCCTCGACCCGGTTCGCGTCGATGCCGCGCCGGACCATCGAGGTGCCGACGAACGCGATGTCGCTGCGGATGCCGTTCGCGTGGAGGACGTCGAGGTCGATGGCGACCTGCTGGGCCTGCGGCGAGAAGTAGATGAGCGGTTCGGCGAGCCGATCGTCGGCCGCTCGGACGAGCAGTTCGCTGCCGAGCAGGACCGCGACGGCAGCGACGCAGAACGTCGCGGTGAACCGACCGCCTCGTCGTTGTCGCCCCGAGCCGCGCATGAGCGGGCCAGGCTACCGCCCGCCCTACGATCGGTACATGGCCGGCGGCGAGCGGGTGTCGGTGCTGATTCCGGCCTACAACGTGGAGCGGTGGGTGGCCGCGGCGATCGAGTCGGCGCTGGCCCAGGATCATCCTGACGTGGAGATCGTCGTCGTCGACGACGGTTCGACCGACGACACGCCCGCGGTGCTCGAGCGATATCGGGGGCGGGTGCACCTCGTGACGCAGGCGAACCGCGGGCTCGCCGGCGCCCGGAACACCGCGCTGGCCCATGCGACGGGCGACATCGTCGGGTTGCTCGACGCCGACGACGTGTGGGCACCCGATCGGGTCCGGCGCGGCGTCGAGTACCTCGCCGCGAACCCGGCCGTGGGATTCGTGACCACCGACGCGTGGCTGATCGAGGGCGACGGTCCCGCCGATCGTGCGGCCGCCGAGGCCGCGGGGCGCGGCCGGTTCTACGGCGGCTGGCACGACGTCGCGTTCGCGTGCGACGACCAGGTCGCCGCGATCGCCCGCAGCAATTTCGTATTCGTCGGTGTGCTGGCGCGGCGCGTGCTGTTCGATCGCCACGGGGGGTTCGACGAAGAACTCCGGCGCGCCGAGGACTACGACCTGTGGATGCGGTTCCTCCTCGGTGGCGAGCGCGTCGGGCTGATCGACGAGCCGCTCGCGGGCTACCGTGTCCGCCCCGACAGCCTGAGCGCCAACCCCGCGGCACAACGCGATGCGCACCTCGCCGTGCTCACCAAGCATCTCGCCGCGCTCTGGGCCGCGGGGGCCCACGGCCGGCCGGGCGACGCCTACGACGTGGCGCGGCGGCTCGAGGCCCGCGGCGACCGTCGCGCCGCAGCGCGCGCGTACCTGCTCGGCGCT
>SXJQ01000011.1 GCA_005779345.1 Actinomycetota bacterium | reverse complement strand
CAACGCCGGTGTCGCTTCGCGTGGTGGGACGGTCGTCAAGACCGAACCTGGCGAGGTGCACCACCTCTTCGCGACGCACGCGTTCGGGGCGTGGGCGATGAGCAAGCTGCTCCTCCCTGCGATGCGCGAGCAGCCGCGCGGCGACATCGTCATGATCAGCTCGGCAGCGGTCGTGCACATGGCCGCGAACAGCGCGCCGTACAACATGGCGAAGGCGGCACTCGAGGCGCTCGCGTGGACGCTCGCAAAGGAGGAGCGTCGGCGCGGCATTCACGTCAACGTCGTCGCGCCCGGTCTCGTCGACACCGAGATGGGCCGCCGCCTGGTGAAGGGCGCGATGGGAATCGACGACATCCACACACTCGACACGAACGCTGCCTTCGGTCACGTGTGCAGGCCCGAGGAGGTGGCCGACGCGGTTCGCTTCGTCGTGAGCGAACGGGCGAGCTATCTCACCGGCCAACGTCTCGGCGTCGACGGCGGCTCGTTCTGACCGCCCTCCGGCCTGCTGACCACGCAGCCGCTCAGCCGAGCCGAGGGCAGATCCGACTCCCGCTGCGGATCCAGGCGACGTTCCCCGACGAGTCGCGGCCGACGTCGACGATGCCGCCCTGCGCGGCTTCGGGTTCGAGCACCATCCACCGGTCGGTACCGATCCATGCCAGCGGCGACGGTTCGCCGAGCGCCGGCGGTGTCCAACGCCCCGGTTCCGGTCGACGTTGCTCCTGGCCGAGGCGGAGGC
This sequence comes from Actinomycetota bacterium, assembly GCA_005779345.1. Lineage (GTDB taxonomy): Bacteria > Actinomycetota > Acidimicrobiia > IMCC26256 > PALSA-610 > SXJQ01. The sequence goes on along the minus strand of SXJQ01000011.1, from coordinate 6,218 downwards.
GTCCGGGCGCTTCGCCCTCGGTGACGTGGAGCACGTAGAAGGGATCGTCGTAACTGCCGATGAGGTCCGTGCCCGCGCCCGCCGGTGGATCGTGGGGGACCGGCGGGTCGACCGCCCCGGCCTGCGCGATGCGGGCGAGCACGTGGTTGCGTATCGACTTGCACAAGGCGGTGCCGTTCAGGGAGTTCGTGAGCGTCGCGACGGCGAGGTCGTGTTCGGGCGCAAGCACGAGCGACGAGAGGTAGCCGATGGTCGAGCCGTCGTGGCCGAACGTTGCGACACCGCCGAGGTTCGCGTGCAACCACGACAGGCCCATCGCGTCAGTGTTGCCTCCGGCGGGCCCGACGCGCTCTTGCATCGCGAGCCGGTGGTCGGCGTCGAGCGGTCCGGGGAGTTCGCCGAGGTGAACGCCGGCCCAGCGCAGCAGCTCGGGGACGCAGGTGATGAGGCCCCCGGCGGGGACGTCGAGCTCGCTCAACTCCCAACCCGGTTGCCAGCCCATGCCGCGCAACACGATCTCGTGCTCGCCGAGCACCGCGTGCGGCGCCGCGACGCGATGGGTCACGACCTCGTCGGCCGAGGTGAAGGCATGCTCGATGCCCGACGGCGCGAGCACCCGCGTGCGGAGTGCCTCGACGTAGGAGGTACCGGCGAGCACCTCGGCGAGCCTGCCGGCGAGCGAGAACGCGGCGTTGTTGTACGACCATCCCTCGCCGGGAGCGAAGCGCACCGCGAGTTCACCGATACGCGACGGCACCGCGGCGAGCGAATGGTCGCCAGGGGCCGCGAAGAGCGCGTCGCCGTCCCACCCGGCGCTGTGGGTGAGCAGGTGGCGCACGGTCAGCCGGTCGGTCGCCGCCGGATCCGCGAGGCGGAGGTCGGGGAGGTGGTCGCGCACCGGATCGTCGAGCGAAATCGCACCGGCCTGCACGAAGGTCATCAGCAACGTCGTCGTGAACGTCTTGGTGATCGACGCGACCTGGAACAGGGTGCGGTCGTCGACCGGGAGCGGGTGCTCGGCGTTGGTGATGCCCGAGGCGACCACGAGGTCGTTGCCGCGATGACGTACCCCGACGACCGCTCCGGGGATCGCGAGCCGCACACGTTCGGCGTGAACGAAATCGGCGAATTCCGCGGGGTCGAGCCCGGGCAGGTTCGCATTCATCAGCCGAGTCCGCCGTGGCTCGCGATGAGGGTGCGAACCTCGGCCGCAGTCCGGGGCCCGATCGGGACCGACGGTGGCCGTGCCCGCCTCGCCGCCTCGACATCGGCCGTTGCCGCGCGACACGACGGGGTCGGGTCGACGCCATAGATCGCGGCAGAGTTCAGCCCGAGGATGCGTCGCTTCGCGGCCGGGTCGAGCGCGGGGTAGCCGTGCTGTTCCTGCGCGTCGGTACCGATCTCGAACACACGGAACGCCTCGATCTGATCCTGCGGCGTTCCGTACCAGATCGAGTCGGTGCCCCAGCAGATGCGTTCGGGGCCGAGTTGGGCGAGGAGTTTGCCGAGCACGTGGCCGGCCTGGTCCGGCGACTGCATCACCATGCGCCACGTGGAACCGAGTTCGGCGTACACGTTGCCTGCCGCGCCGAGGTCGTTCGCGCGGAGTGTCTCGACGAACCGGTCGACGCCCTGACGCGGACCGGTGCCGTCGGCCGCGTACGGCCCTTCGGCAACGCTGGTCTCGTAACCGGAGTGGTACACGATGAACGTGATGTCGGGGTAGTCGCGCGCGATCGGACCAATGTCGACCGGCGACGCGTAGTCGAACGCGGTGGCGCCGCCGAGGCCGCCGAACCCCTTGTGGACGCAGACGATGCGCGGACCGATCTCCATGACCGCGTCGAGGAACGCACGTCCGCACTGGACCGCGTCGGGATCGTGATCGTCGAGATACCACGGGCGGTTCCCCGGGATGTGGGTGTAGGCCTTCCACGCCGCGATCGGATGCTCGGCGACGAGCGCGCGCATACCTTCGACGGTGGCGTCGATCTCGCCGACGTTGGGGTTGACCTGACCGTGCAGGAGGATGCGGCCGTCGCCGCACACTCGTTCCGCGGCACGCTTGGCAGCTTCCATCACCGCGATCGACAGCGGGTTGGGTTCGACGACGATCGGGATCGCCGAGATGATCGCGACCGACGTGTCGGATCGGACGAACATCTCGTCGAGCCAGTGATCGGTGCGGAAGCAGTCGAGCGCGTCGGCCTCGCCGCACGCGGAATACGGAAAGCCGCGGGCGAACGACGAGATCAGTTCGCCGGCCCCGCCACTCGCGGTCTCGAGCAGGTGCGTCTGCACGTCGAACACGAATTCGTCACCGGTGAGCAGTTCGGCGGCCGCGCTCGTCGAGGTCGTCGCGTCGGACGGAACGGTGAAGGTCCCCGCGGGCGCCGTGGAACCGCTCGTCGTGGAACCGCGGCTCGCGGTCTCCTCCTTCGAGCACGCGGCGAGGAGGTGGAGCATGGTGGCCGAGCCCGCGAATCCCTTGAGGAACACACGCCGATCGAGCCCTCGACGCCCCGCGACCCGTTCGACGTGATCGAGGGTACGGCGCCAGGTCTCGCGCACGACGGGCGACGCTGGCGGCGGGACGAACTCGCCGTTGCTCACCGCGTCGAGCTTGATCGGGAACGGGATGCGGTCGTCGGCCATGTCGATCAGGTCGCGGTGACCCGCAGGATCCGGTCGGCGCCGCTGCCGTTCGAGGTCGTGAGGTACAGCGCGCCGTCGGGGCCGAGTTCCGCGGTGCGCAGCCGCCCGTACGTGCCGTCGAACCGGACGGCGACGGTCTGCGCCACGGTGCCGGCACCGTTCAGTCGGAAGATCCGCAAGTCGGACTCCTTCAGGGTCGCGACGGCCAGGGCTCCGTGCCAGTCGCGCCATTGTGCACCTTCGAGGAAGGCCGCGCCGCTCGTTGCAACGGTCGGGTCGCCCGACGACCACACCGCAGTGCGCGCCCCGGGGAACTTGCCGAGGTCGGTCATGGGCACGGATTCGTCGTAGCCGGGCACCGGGTCCCAGCCGTAGTTGGCGCCGCCGACGAGCAGGTTGATCTCGTCGTCGCGGTACGAACCGTGTTCGACCGAATAGGCACGCCCGGTGCCGGGCTGGAACGCGAGGCCCTGCACGTTGCGGTGCCCCTTGGTGTACCAACGGTGCCCGCCCGGGTTCCCGGGGGCGGCCGCGCCACTGGTGTCGATGCGCAGGACCTTGCCGCCGAGGCTGTTGTCGTTCTGGGGCACGGTGCCGGTCGCCGCGTCGCCGGTGCCGACCCACAGGTACCCGTCGGGCCCGAACCGTGGCCGACATCCGGAGTGACGCCCGAGTTGGCCACTCGTGTTCACCGGGAGGCCGGTCACGATGTCGGCGCGGTTCGTGAGACCCGTGTAGGCCTCGTTGACGCGGAAGCGCACGACGCGGACGTCATCGCTCCCCGCGGGGAGACTGCTCGTCATGCAGACGTAGATGCGGCGGTTCATCGCGAACTCCGGGTCGACCGCGAGCCCCATCATTCCGGCTTCACTCGCGACGACGACATCTGCCGGCGCCGCGAGCACGCGGGTCGACGCACCGACGCGCGCGTTGATCTGTCCGATGCGCTGCGTGACCAGCATCGTGCCATCGTCGGAGAAGCCGAGGTCCCACGGAATCGTGAGGCCTGCGACCACCGTCGTGACCGAGAGCGTCGGCACCCCGCGGGGCGGGAGTTCGGTGCCCGGCTCGGGGTAGACGGCACCCCGCGAACTCGCGAGCCAATAGCCGAGGTTGTCGGGGCGGCGATCGAAACCGACGATCGAGCCGGAGAAGCGGCTGCTCCCGAGCCCGCCACGATGCGCGGCCGAGCCGTAGTTCAACACGTGCCCGTCGGCGAGCGGGACCCAGTACCCGCCGCCGCCCGAGGTCGCAACGATCCCGACGGCGCGCGACACGACCGACCCGCCGCTGTCGCCACGGTCGGGCGCCGAGCCGCGCACCGCCACGCGACCGTCGCTGTACGCGATCCAATAGCCGTCGTCGCGCCGCGGCGAGTCGATCCCGACGACGGTCGCGCCGACGGGTCGGACGCGACCGAAGTACTCGGCGTCGCCGAACGCGAACACCTTGCCGTCGGCGGTGACGAGCCAGTAACCCAGCCCGGTGTGCGTGACCGCCATCGCGGTCACGGGCGCGAGGTCGGTCCGGCTCCCGAGCGAACCCCGCCATCGCGCCGAGCCGAAGTGGTAAACGCTGCCGTTGCGACCGAACAGGTAGTACCCGTCGCCGTCGGGCATCACCGCGATCCCGACGATGGGCGCCTTCAGGAACTGCCCGCCCATCGAGCCCCGCCACCGCGCGGAGCCGAAGTGGTACACGCTCCCGTTGCTGCCCGCGAGCCAGTACCCGTCGCCCTGGGGGCGCGCCGCGAAGCCGACGATCGGTGCCTTCAGGTGTTCGCCCTCGAGATCGCCGTGGTCGGCGGTATCGGTGGCCGCCGCAGCGCGACCGGCGGGCCCGGTGACCACAACGGCGACGAGCGCCGCGCCGATCATCGCGGCGACGGTGAAGAGGGTCGCGGTCGTCCGACGGGCGGTCATCGGATACCTCGTTTCGGTGTGGCCCCGCTGGGAGGGTATCGGTCACCTGCGAACAACGCGGCGCGCGACCTCGGCGTGGCTACCGTGCGGTCGTGCCTCGAACCGCGCGTGCGCCCCGCAGCAGTCGCGTGCGACTCCTCGTGGCAGCGGTCGGTGGCATCGTCGTGTTGGCGCTGGTGATCGCGAGCAACAGCGGGCCGCGGCGACGACATGCAGCGACGCCCACGTCGTCGTCGTCGATCACCACGGTCCCTCCGAGCTCCGGCGCCCGTTCGGAGACCACGGTCGCAGCGACCACCGATCCGACCACGGTCACGGATCCTGCGGCGCCCGCCGTGCTGGCAACCCCCGACGGGTTCGGGGCGCCCTACGGCACCGAGGTCGCCGGCCTGCTGACGTTCCGTGGCAATCCGTCGCGCAGCTATCACGGCGAGGGGCCGGTGCCGCGCGCGGCGGCGATCGATTGGAGCTTCCCCGATGCCGCGATGTGCTCCCCGAGCAGCGAGTTCGGTGAGACCCGCATCTGGTGCGGCATGGGCTGGACGGGTCAGCCCGCGGTCTTCGAGCGCGACGGCCGTACCTGGCCCGTGTTCGGTGCCTACGACGCCAAGGTCCATTTCGTCGACGCGACGACGGGGGAGCGGATCCTCCCCGACTTCCCGACCGGCGACATCATCAAGGGATCGGTCACGGTCGATCCCGACGGATTTCCGCTCGTGTACGTCGGGTCGCGCGACAACTTCTTGCGGGTGCTGTCGATCGACGGCACGGAGGCCCGCGAGCTGTGGAAGCTCGACGCTCGGTCGCTCCAACCGCGGATGTGGAACGACGACTGGGATGGTTCGCCGCTGGTCCTCAAGGACCTGCTCATCGAGGGCGGCGAGAACAGCCGCCTGCATGTGATCCGTCTGCACCGCGGTCGAGACGACTCCGGCGCCGTCACGGTCGCGCCCGAGGTGGTATTCGATACCGCGGGGTGGGACGACGAACTGCTCGGTGCGATCGGCGATCGGCAGGTGTCGATCGAGGGCTCGGTCGCGGCGTGGAACGACACCGTCTACTTCGCGAACTCCGGCGGGCTCGTACAGGGCTGGGACCTCGCTCCGCTCGTGGATGGCACCGGCGATCCCGTCCGCACGTTCCGCTTCTGGACGGGCGACGACACCGACGCGTCGATCGTTGTCGACGACGACGGGTTTCTCTACATCGGGTCGGAGTACGAACGGGCGACCGCGCGCAGCGAGGCGGTCGGCCAGTTGTTCAAGCTCGACCCGCGGCGGCCCGACGACCCGATCGTGTGGTCGGTCGCGACCCCGCGGCTCGACAAGGGCGGCACCTGGTCGTCGGCAGCGATCGTCGACGACACGGTGTTGTGGCCGACGCGCCCCGGCAAGGTGTTCGCGATCGACCGCCAGTCGGGCGCGACGCGTTGGACGCTCGACCTGGCCGGGCCGGTCATGGGTTCGCCCGTCGTGGTCGACGACGTCTGGCTCCAGGGCGATTGCCAGGGGCGGCTCCACGCATTCGACCTGCGCGATCCCCACGTTGCCCCCACCGAGTTGTGGTCGCTCGATCTCGGTGGTTGCGTCGAGGCCACTCCCGCGGTGTGGCGCGGTCGGATCTACGTCGGGTCGCGCGGAT
>SXJQ01000161.1 GCA_005779345.1 Actinomycetota bacterium | reverse complement strand
GGTGACGAAGTCGAAGCGGCGATCCGGTCGGGCGCCGGGCGACTCACGTAGAGCGCGGGCGGGGCCTTCCTGCGTTGAGCGGCTTTCCATTCCTGGGCGAGGAGCTGCCGCTCGATCACACTCGTGGTCGTCGATCATCCGGTTGACGGCGTTGCAGCCACCGCCACCGACACCGACGACCTTGATGACTGCCAGATAGTTCTGCGGGGCGCCCAACATGTGCGCACCTTCCTGTGCTCGGGTGGCCTTCGTGGCCCGGGTGCGGATCCGCCGGGAGACGAGACGCGAGACGTGGGTGTGCGACCTGGACGTCCGCGACAACCCTCGACCTGAAGTCGAGAGTTATGTCAACCTGCGGTGTTCGTCGAGACTCTACCGTTCGCGATGACGACCTTCAACGATCCGTCCGGTTCCGCAAGCATCGCGAGCACCTCACTTCACCACGGGCACGGTCGGAACACACACGTCGATGTACTCGAACGGGCTGCCCGCCCGTGCCGCGAACAGGTCGGTCGCGACGCGGCCCTTCGCGGCGAGATCGTCCGCGGTGCAGAGTCGGATCTCCCCCGTCGGGGCGAGCCGCAGCGTCACGCCGTCGCTCACGTCGACGGCTTGGACCCGGCGCGCGAGCGACGCGGGGATCTGCACGATCACTGCTCCGACGCCCGGCGGGTAGAGCACGGCACCGACCTCGGGTGTCTTGCGGACACCGACGATCTCGACGATCCCGGGCGGCGCGATCGAGTCGTCGGCGAGCACGCGGCCGTCGGCCCCGAGGAGCGCGACCGTGTCGTCGTCGCGCCGCACGAACGCGGTCGCGGCGTACTCGGAGATCGTGATCGTGATGGTGTCGGGCCAGCTTCGTCCGATTCGTGCTTCGGCCACCCAGGCCAACTCCTCGACCCGGTCCTCGACCGCACCGAGATCCACCGACCAGATCGCGGTGCCCTCCCGGACGGCGGCCGCGTCGAGCACGGCCGCGACCGTCTCCTGGTTGGTGCCGGACACCTCGACGTGGTCGACGTCGAAGATGGCCGCGCGCGCGATCAGCGATACGAGTGCGACGGCGGCGGCGACCCCGAGCACGATCAACGTGACGAGATGGCGGCGTCGCAGCCGGTCCTGTTCGACCTCGGCGAGCCGGGCTTCGAACCTCGGGTCGATGTCGGCTTCGCCCGGTGGTCCACTGGTGCTCGCTGACGCGTCCCCGTCGAGCGTCGCGAGCACATCGTCGGGCACGTCGATCATGGTGCCATCTCGTCGCTCGGGTCGGGCGGACCCTCGGGCGCGATCCGCAGTTCGGTGCGCAGGCGAACGCCGGTCGCCTCGACGACGGCGACCTGCACGGCCCGGATCACGGCAACGATGTCGGCGGCCGTGGCGTCGGGGTCGGCCTGCACGAAGTTCGCGTGCTTGTCGCTGACGGCGGCGCCCCCGATCCGCAATCCCTTCAGCCCGCACGCTTCGATGATCCGACCTGCCGAATCGCCGGCGGGATTCACGAACACCGACCCGCAGTTCTGCCCGCCCGGCTGGTTCGCGCGCCGCCAACGCACGACGTCGTCGATCTCGGCTCGCGCCGCGTCGGGGTCGCCCGCCAGCGTCTGGAACTCCGCCGACACGACCAGATCGGCGTCGGTGAGCGCGGAACGCCGGAAGCCGAAGTCGAGGTCGCCGCGGTCGAGCACGCGGGACGCGTCGTCGCCGAGCCGGAGCACCGTCGCCGTGACCAGCACATCGGCGGTATCCGAACCGTGGCCGCCGGCATTCATCCGCACCGCGCCCCCGACCGTCCCGGGAATCCCGACGAAGAATTCGAGACCGCGGCACCCGAGCGCGGCCGACTGCCGGGCGAGGACCGGCAACGGCGTCGCGCCACCAGCGACCGTCCGTGTGCGCGTCGCGTCGACGACCACCCGCTCGAACGACTCGCCCAACCGCACCGCGACGCCCGGGAACCCGCCGTCGACGACGAGCAGGTTCGAGCCGCGTCCGACGACGAGTACCGGACCTCGGTACGTGGCGAGGCGCGCCGACACCTCGAGGAGCGCGTCGAGGCCGTCGACCGTGACGAGCAGGGCGATCGGTCCGCCGACGCGGTACGTCGTCAGTGGGGCCGACGGCGCGTCGCGCTCGACCTGCGTCACCTCGGCGAGATCGCGGGCCAACGCATCGAGGTCCGACGCGGAACGGCCGGGCATCGAGTTCACGGGTGCGTCGCCTCCGCGCGCTCCCAATCGTCGTGCAGGCGGGTGATCGACCCGCACCCGAGGGTCACGATGCAGTCGCCGGGTCGGCCGATCGCCCACGGGAGATCCGCGAGACCGCCCCAGTCGGCGATCGAGTGCACCTCGAGGTCGGGCCGGTGGTCGCGGACCGCATCGACCACGAGCGCGCTACTGACCCCGTCGATCGGGTCTTCGAACGCCGGATCGATCGCGGTCACGACGACGATGTCGGCGTCGTCGAACGCCGTGGCGAACTCGTGCCAGTGCCGAGCGATGCGCGTGTAGCGATGGGGTTGGAACACCGCGACGACCCGTGACCACCCGCCTTCGCGAGCCCGGGCGAGCGTCGTGCGCACCTCGGTCGAGGTATGCGCGTAGTCGTCGAAACAGTCGGCACCGTTGTGCCGGCCGCGCAACTGGAACCGGCGGCCGACGCCGGCGAACGTCGCGAGCGCGGCGAGCGCGCCTTCGGGCTCGACCCCGAGTTCGACCGCGAACGCGAACGCACCGAGCGCGTTCTGCGCCATGTCGCGGCCTCGTAACCGGAGCGGCAGCGTCGCGAACGGTCGGCCGTCGAACTCCACATCGATCTCGCAGCCCGTCGCCGTCGCGCGGTACGCCGAGGCGCGCACCTGCGCGTCGGCGGCGAACCCGTAGGTTCGGGCTGCGGGTCGCTCGCCGGCGAGTACGCGGAGTTGCGGATCATCGAGGCAGAGGACGACTGCGCCGGAGGCGCCGTCGATGAAGTCGGCGAACCCGCGTACGAGCGCCGTGAAGTCGTCGCCCCATCGATCCAGGTGGTCGGGCTCGACGTTGGTGACGAGCACGGCCTCCCGGTCGAAGTCGAGGAACGAGTGGTCGCTCTCGTCGCCCTCGACGAGCAACCAGTCGCCCGCAGGGTCGTACCGCGCGTTCGTCGCCGCGCCGACGAGCACCCCACCGATGAAGAAGCTCGGATGCTCCCCCATCTCGACGAGCACGTGCGTGAGCATGGAGGTCGTGCTCGTCTTGCCGTGCGTTCCCGACACGACCGCGACGCGGGGCTTCGTCGCCGCGATGAGCCGCATCGTGTCGCCCCGACTCAGCACCGGGATCGAAGCGTCGACCGCGGCCCGGATCTCGTCGGTGTCGCGCCGGACCGCGGTCGCGACCGACACGAAGTCGCACGGAGCAGCGAGGTGTGCCCGGTCGTGACCGACGGTGACCGAGATCCCTTCGGCGGCGAGTTGATCGAGCATCGATCCGGGCGTGACGTCGCACCCGCTGACGGCATGGCCGAGCTGGGTGAGGTAGCGGGCGATGGCACTCATCGCGTAGCCCGCGACCGCGACCACGTGCACATGTCGAGGCGCGGTGAGGTCGACGGGGAGCGAGGCGCGTGGGGGGCGCACGCCGCTCATCCTGCCGCCGCCGCGCGTGCGAGCGCGGCCACCGCGTCGGCGGCGTCGGGACGAGCGAGGTCGCGCGCTGCGGCCGCCATCGCCGTGAGCCGGACCGGGTCGGCGAGGAGGGCGTCGAGTTCGGCGGCGAGCCGCGCGCCAGTGCACTCGCGTTCAGGGAGGTGGATCGCGGCGCCCGCGGCGGCGAACAGTTCGGCGTTCGCGGTCTGGTGATCCTCGGCCGCGCCCGACCAGGGCACGACGACCGCCGGCATCGGCTGGAGAGCCTGGGGCGCGAGCGGGCGATGGTCTACCTGCTGGCCGTCTCGACCGGACTTCGCCGCAAGGAGCTGGTCCAGCTGACAGTCGACCAGAGTCACCTGGACGCCGTGCCCCGGCCGTACATCGAGCTGCGCGCGGAGCAGGCCAAGAGTGGCCACGGTGCGAGCCTGCC
>SXJQ01000160.1 GCA_005779345.1 Actinomycetota bacterium | reverse complement strand
CGCCGATGAACTGGATCGGGGTGTTGATCTCGTGCGCGATCCCACCCGCGAGCTGGCCGACCGCTTCCAGCTTCTGACTGTGCAGCGCGTCGAGCGTCGCGGCGCGCCGCTCGGTGTCGTCGCGGGTCACGGCGAAGAACAGGTCGTCGACTCCCTCGACGGCGCGCGCGTCGACCGAGAACCAACGCCGTTCGGCGTCGACCTCGTTCGAGAATTCGAGGTGGAGCGTGGAGCTGCGTCCGGTGAGCAGGTCGTCGATCGCGGCGAACACGGCGTCGGGAGCGACGCTCGCCGTCCACTCGCTCGTCGCCAGGCTCTCGAAGTAGTTGTCGGCGACGTCGAGCTCGCTGCCGGCGTTCGCCTCGCGCCAGGCCGCGTTCATCCCGACGATGGTGCCGTCCCTCCGGAGCACGAGCACGTGGTCGGGCAACGAGTCGAGGACCGCCTGGTTCAACGCGAGCGACCGGCGCAACTGCTCTTCGCCCTGGACCTCCTGCGTGATGTCGCGCGCCCAGCCGATCATCTGCTCGTGCGCGTCAGGTTCGGATTGCTCCAGACGCGCCGAGATGAGCAGCCACCGTTCGGTGCCGCTCGGGTCGACGATCCGGTGGGTGCCGGTCGACGGTCCGTGCTCGCGCAGGTGCTCGAGGACATCGTCGACGACGTGCTCGAAGAGGGTGCCGGTCGTCGCTCGGTCGCCCGGGCGTTGCGGCGGGCCTCGGCGGTTCGGGGGTTGCCCGGTCTCGTCGAACCCCGCAACACCGTGCACCGTCGCGCTCCACCTCGACTCGCGTGTCGTCGTGTCGTAGGCGAACAGGCCCACGTGCTGTTCTCTGAGGGCACCCGACGCGCGACACAACTCCTCACACACGCAGCCCGCTTCCCGGCGCCGCGCCGCGGTGTTCGTCCCGGTCCCGGTACTCGTCACGACCTCGATGCTCTTCACAGGTCGTCGGTCCTTCCAGAAAAGGTCGAAGGTCCCAGATGCGTGCCCACGCAGGAATCATCGAAAGCCCCGCGCCCGATCGGAGTCCGGTGACTTACGTCGATTGAGCGCTAGTGGCCCAACGAGCGCTAACGGGATGAAAATTGCCCGCCCGAGCGGGTATCGAACGGGCAGACGGAATGCACTACAACGTGCAGACGGTTGAGCCAAAGCCCGAGATGGGTCCTGTGCCATCGGCCCGGAGTGGCCGTGCGTACCCGGGACCTCCCCAGCAGGACAGTCGACGATGAACCTGAAAGAGGCAGCACGCGCGCTCGGTGTCCATTACCAGACCGCCTACCGCTCCGTGCGCAGCGGCGAACTCGGGGCGGTCCGGGTCGGCACGGTCTACGAGGTCAGCGAGGCGTCCATCGCCCGGTTCCGCTCGCTCCGCCAGGCCGAACGCCGTGTGCTCGCAGCGCCCGACGACGCGACCGACGGCGCTCAGCAGCACGACTCGCTCGTCGAGGTCTTCGCCGCCCTTCGACTCAGCCCCGAGGCGCGGATCCGGGCGACGGCCCACCACACGGCGTCGTCGATCGGCGACACCGCGGTCATCTGGCTCGCGGACGCGTCCGGAACGGCCGTGGAACCGGTCGCGTGGACGAACCGGTGCGCGGCCCACGACGCGATCCTGAGCGCCGCGATCCAGGAGTCCGACAGCCGTTCGTCGTCACGGACGCCGGTCGAATGGGTGATGCAGACCGGACGGAGCCTCCACGTGGCGTTCGCCGACCAAGCGCTGGTTCGCAACGCGACACCACCGGCGTTGCGCTGCTGGCTCGACGTCATGGGGTGTCACTCGATCATCGTCGTGCCGATCCGATCCGCCGAGCAGGTCATCGGCGCGATCTGGTTGTCGCGCGACCGCGCTGGAGCGCCCTACCGACCCGAAGACGTCGCCGCGGCCGAGGCCGATGCGGAACTGCTCGGTGGCACCCTCGCCGCGAGCCCGGCGATCGCGAGCGCGTGGCGAACGCGCGCCGAGGTCCAGGCGCTCGTCCAGCGCGAACTCGACCGGGAGCCGAACCTCGATCTCGGCGAGCGGATCCGAGGTGTTCTCGAACGGCGCCCCGACGTGTGCGGCGTGGTCGACGCCTCGAACATGTGCATCGTCGCGCTCACGCCGGAGGCGCGTCGCTCGTACCCGGGGCTCGAGGTCGGCGCCTCGTTCGTGGAAGTCGTCGCCGAGCAGCATCGCGGCAGGGTCGTCGACCTGTTCGAGCGGATGACCGTCGGCGAGATCGACTACGGATGCCGCCGGATCGTCGTCACCGTGGCGGGAGTCCGACAGGCCACCATGCACGTCGCGATCGTGCGGCGCGCGAACGATGCGACCGGCTACCTCGTCATTGCTCTGTCGTGAGGTGCTCTGTCGTGAGGTGCTCGGTCGTGAAGTGGTGGGGGAGCGCCGCGCGGACACCCTTCCACCGGGCCTCGAAGGCGACATCGCTGAGCGCCGGTTCGCTCGGGAGCAAGGCGGGGTCGGCCGGCAGGCCCTCGAGCGTTACCCAGCTCGTACAGCCGCCGTAGCCGTCGTCCCACGCGACGGTGACGGGGTCGAGGAGTCGGTGCGCGCGCACGACGAGCACCCACAGTGGGTCGCGTGCCTTCCAGGCGAGGCGGTCGCCGGCGTAGTCGCGCGTCCAGATCACCTTGTCGGCGAGGGCTTCGAGCTCGGTGGGTTCGGTGAGCGTGGCGTGGGCGACGATGTCGATCCATCCGTGCAGGGTGATCGGATCACCGACCCGCGAACCCGGAGCGAGATCGATCCAGTGACGGTACGCGGGTCGCAGGAGTTCGGCGCGCTGGTGTTCCACGGTCGGGTACAGGTAGGCGCGCGTCGCCGGGAGTGCGAAATGGCGTCCGTCTTCGTGCAGGCCGCCCTTGCGCAGGTCGATGATCTGTTCGCCGGCGAGGAGCGCGTGGACGATCGTCGCCCACTCCTTGAGGGCGAGCGGACGGGCGTCGTCGGCGGGCCGAGTCGGGTCTGGCGGCGTCACGTGGGCCAGGATACGAGTCCGCGGGCCGGGGCACGAGCAGGAGCCGATGGAGGAGATCGAGAGCGACGGGTTGCGACTGAGCGCGCACTTCGCGCGCCCGGCGGGCGGCGCGCGCGTGCCGTTGCTGCTCCTGCTCCCCGGCTTCCCGCGCGGGACCGGTGGTGCCGCGCTCGCCGGCAACACCTATCCGCCGTTGGTGGATCGCATCGCGGCAGAGGCAGGTTGGGCGGCGCTGACCGTCAACTATCGCGGGACGGCCAACAGCGAGGGTGACTTCTCGATCGAGGGGTGGCTCGCCGACGTTCGGGCGGCCGTGACCGCCGCGGCGCTGCGCCCGGATGTCGGCGGGGTCTACATCGCGGGATTCCGACTCGGCGGCACGCTCGCGATCGTCGCCGCGGCCGACGACGAACGGGTCCGCGGCGTGGCCACGTTCGCGGCGCCGGCGTCATTGCGCGCGTGGGTTCGCGATCCCGACTGGTTCCTCGAGTACGGCCGACGCGGTGGGGTGTTGCGTACGGAGGGGTCGCCACCCGACCCGGTGGCGTGGGTGCGCGCGATCGCGAACCTCGACCCGGTGGCGGCCGCCGCCCGCATCTCGCCGCGTCCGTTCCTCGTCGTGCACGGCACGAACGACGATGTCGTGCCGTTCGACGACGCGCGCCGACTCGTCGGCGCGGCGCCCGGCCGCCAGACCGAGTTGCGCATGGTGCTCAACGGCGCGCATCGCCTGCGCCACGACCCGCGCGCGCTCGCCGTCCTGCTCGGCTGGCTGCACCGCGAAGGCCGCTGACCCGCCAGCGCTGTCCGTTGAGTCGAGCGCCGCACCCGCTCGGCTGTTGACTCAACGGACGCAGGGGTGGGGGTGGTGGCGGCAAGTCAGGGGGCGAGGTCGTGGCGGGCGCGGTCGAGCACGTCGCGCAGGGTCGTGGTGAGGGGGATCTCGGGTCGCCAGCCGGTCGCGTCGGTGAGCTTGGTGTGGTCGCCGACGAACACCGGGATGTCGACCGCGCGCACGAGATCGGGGTCGATCCGGAGCGCGATCGCGTGACCGGACTCGCCGGCGAGCAGCTCGACGATCTCGCGTACCGCGACCCCTCGGCCCGAGCACACGTTGTAGATCTCGCCCGTCGCGCCGTGGGCGGCGAGCAGGCGGTACGCACGCGCGACGTCGCGGACGTCGGAGATGTCGCGGATCGCGTCGAGGTTCCCGACGGGGATCGAGTCACGACCGTCGCGCTCGGCCTCGGCGATCCGCTGCGCCAACGCTGGGATCAGGAACTTCGGTGACTGGCCGGCGCCCGTGTGATTGAACGGCCGGGCGATCACGATCCGCACCGTGGAGGTCGCGGCGAGCGCGGCGGCGAGCGCCGTAGCCTCGGCCTTGCTCGCACCGTACGGTGAGGTCGGCCGGGCCGCCCGCGTCTCGGCGATCGGCATCTCGTCGGCGGCGACGGTGCCGTACTCCTCGGAGCTGCCGACGACGAGTACCGTGCGCGCCCCGGTGCGCTCCGCTGCGTGCAAGACCGATTCGGTACCGCCCACGTTGACGCGTCGGACGGCATCGGGGTCGTCCCACGATTCGCCCACGTGGCTCAACGCGGCGAGGTGATAGACGACCTCGGGCCGGTGACGCTCGAACTGCTCCGTGATCGCGTCGAGGTCGACGACATCCACGTCGTCGCGGTCGAGCAGGACGACGCTGTCGCCGTGGGCCTCGAGGTGGCGTCGGAGGTGCGCGCCGACGAAGCCCTTGCCGCCCGTGATCACTGCGCGGACGGCCGCCGCTGCGGTCATCGTTCCCTCCGTCGATCCGTCGCGATCCGGTACGCGTCGACGTGCGCGTCGACCGACCGTTCCCACGTGTACTCGGCAGCTCGCAGCGGCCCGGCGGCGCGCAGCCGGGTCGCGGTGGTCTCGTCGAGCGCCGCCTCGAGCGCCGCGGCGATCG
>SXJQ01000159.1 GCA_005779345.1 Actinomycetota bacterium | reverse complement strand
TCGGTGACCCCGGTGGCAGCGAAGAAGACATCGTCGCCGCGCACGAGGGTGTCGGAGGTGAGGACCTGATCGAGGTCGTAACCCTGGTCGAGCGCGGCGCGCCGTTCATTGTCGTCGCGCGGCCACAGGCGCCCGTAGATCTCGCCGCCGAGGCACTTGAGCGCGCACGCCGCCGTCACGCCCTCGGGCGTTCCGCCGATGCCGAAGAGGATGTCGGAGCCGCTGTTGCGCCACGCGACCGCGATCGCGCCGGCGATGTCGCCGTCGGGGATCAACCGGATGCGAGCACCGGCCACGCGGCGGGCCGCGGTGATCTCGGCGTGGCGGGGACGGTCGAGGATCACCGCGGTGACGTCGCGGACCTTCTCGCCCTTCGCCTTGGCGACCGCCTCGAGGTTGGCCAGGACGGGCGCATCGAGATCCACCACGCCGATCGACTCGGGACCGACCGCGATCTTGTCCATGTAGACGCAGGGACCGGGATCGAACATCGAGCCGCGTTCTGCGAGCGCGATCACCGCGATCGCGCCGGGTCGACCGAGTGAGCAGAGGGTCGTGCCGTCGATCGGGTCGACCGCGATGTCGACCTGGGGCGCGCTGCCGTCGCCGATTCGCTCGCCGGTGAACAGCATCGGCGCTTCGTCCTTCTCGCCCTCGCCGATGACGACGATGCCGTCCATGGCGATCGAGTTGAGCTGTTGACGCATCGCGTCGACCGCCGCGCCGTCGGCGGCGTTCTTGTCGCCGCGACCCATCCAGCGGCCGGCCGCGAGGGCGGCCGTCTCGGTCACTCGGATCAGCTCGAGCGCGAGGTTGCGGTCCGGGCGCTCCTGGGTCTCCATCGATCGGTCCTCCATGGGTGGGGAGTCGGGCGACGCTATCAGCGGCCCGATTCGTTGTCGCCGGTCGACCTAGGGTGCACGCGTTGTTGTGACGGAGGTCCTTTGCGGGCCGGACGCGGGGCAGGTCATGGGTCGATTGCAGGGCAAGGTGGTGTTGGTCACGGGCTCGTCGTCGGGGATCGGCGAGGCCTGCGTGCAGCGGTTCCTCGCCGAGGGCGCCACCGTCGTCGGGTGCGATGTCGCCGCACCGACTCGGGAACTCGACCTGGCTGGCCACCTCGAGCCCGCTGCGTTCGCCGAACTCGACGTGCGCGACGAGGCGGCCGTTGCGAGCCTCGTCGCGACGATCGTGGCCGAGCACGGGCGTCTCGACGGCGTCGTCAATTCGGCCGGCACGGCGGGTGGGGGCCCGGTGCACCTCGTCGACATGGCCGAGTGGGACCGCGTGTTGTCGATCAACCTCACGGGCACCTACCTGGTGTGCAAGCACGCCATCACCGCGATGCTCGCCCAGGAGCCGATCGACGGCGAACGGGGCTCGATCGTCAACCTCGCGTCGGTCGAGGGACTCGAGGGAACCGCGGGTGGGAGTTCGTACAACGCCTCGAAGGGCGCGGTCGTCATCGTCACGAAGAACATGGCGATCGACTACGGCCGACAGGGCATCCGCGTGAATGCGATCTGTCCCGGCTTCATCGACACACCGATGTTCCGCGGCGTCTTCGGGGCGGATGGTCTCGCGGCTGAAGGTGTTGGGGCTGATGGTGTTGCGTCGGATGCGCTCGGGGAGATTCGCGCCGACGTGGAGCGCGAGCACAAGCTGCGTCGTTTCGGGCGGGCCTCGGAGATCGCGGGCGCGGCGCTGTTCTTGCTGTCGAGCGATGCCTCGTTCGTGTCGGGCGTGGCGCTGCCGGTCGACGGTGGCTATACGGCCGGACGCGATCACGGTGTCACCGCGATGATGGGGCTCTAGGTGCTCGACGAACGACTGATCGACGTCGCGCGCGCGGCGAAGGGCTTCATGCCCGACGACGAGGGTCGCGCGTTGCACGACGCGGCCGTCGAAGCGGCCCGCCGCGCCGGCGGACCGTTCGTCGAGATCGGGAGCTACTGCGGCAAGTCGGGCGTCTACCTCGGCGCGGCCGCGCGCGAGGCCGACACGGTGTTGTTCACGGTCGATCATCACCGTGGGAGCGAGGAGAACCAGTCGGGGTGGGAGCACCACGATCGCGAGCTCGTCGATCCCACCACGGGGCGGATGGACACGCTGCCGCACTTCCGGCGCACGATCGAGGCCGCGGGTCTCGAAGACGTCGTCGTCGCGGTGGTGGGTTCGTCGGTGCCGGTCGCGCGCGCCTGGGCGACGCCCGTCGGCTTCTTGTTCATCGACGGTGGGCACGCGCTCGACGTGGCGATGGCCGACTACGAGCACTGGTCGCGGTGGGTGAAGCCGGGCGGGACGCTCGCGATCCACGACGTGTTCGAACGAGAATCCGACGGTGGCCAGGCCCCGTTCGAGGTGTGGCAGCGGGCCGTGCGCGACGGCTTCGAGCCGATCGGCAGGACCGGCAGCCTGCGGATCCTCCGCCGCACCGCCTGATCGCGCCTCGTCGGGCCCGGACGGCGCCGGGGTCAGTCGTCGGAACGCGTGGGGGAGCGCCGTGCGCGCTCTTCTTCGATCTTGACGCCGGCCTCGATGAGTTCGTCGGCGGTCAGCCCGGCCGGGAGCCCCTCGCCGCGGAACAGGCCGCTCGTCGGGCCGGTGCCGCCGAGCGCGTTCGCCGCGAGCACCACCGCCGCGCTGTTCCACGTCGGTTGCTCCACCGGGTACAGCTCGCCGTCGAGATCCCAGTGCTCGCCGTCGAAGTTGGCGCCCGTCCAGTAGGCACCGTCGTCGGCCCGCAGGAACTGGACCCACTCGAAGAGCTCGCGGGCCCGATCGTGCGATCCGATCGCGTCGAGCGCCATCACGGCCTCGCACGTCTCGGCCGCGGTGACCCACGGTTGATCGGCCACGCAACGAACGCCGCGACCCTCGACGACGAACTCGTCCCAGCGCGACGCGAAGCGCGCATGCGCGGCGTCGCCGCGCAACACGCCACCGAGTACGGGGTAGTACCAATCCATCGCCCAACGTGCCTTGTCGAGGAACCGTTCGGGGCGGTGCGCGACCGAGATCGCGAGCGAGCCGACCGACAGTTCCCAGTCGGGTCGCTGCCCGCCGAGCGTCTCGGCGCAGGCGATCGCGCACCGCACGCTCTTGTAGATCGACGACGATCCGGTGAGCAGGGCACCCTTGCCGTCGGTGCGGTCGGGGTCGGCGTCCCACTCGACCTCACCGGTCGGATGCTGGTGGTCGAGTGCGAAGTCGATCGCCCGCTCGACCATCGGGAAGAAGTGTTCGAGGAATGCGGTGTCGCGCGTGCAGCGGTAGTGGTGCCACACGCCGACCGCGACGTAGGTGGTGACGTTGGTGTCGAGCCAGCGCTCCTTCACCTCGCCGTCGAGGTAGTAGGCGTGGAACGCGCCGTCGGGGCGTTGGGTATGCGCCAGCCACTCGTAGGCGCGCTCGGCCTCGGCGAACCGGTTGCCGATGTCGAGCGCCATGGCGGCCTCGACCATGTTCCACGGATCGGTGTGGTTGCCCGCGCTCCACGGGATGTCGCCATTCGGACGCTGCACCGCGGCGATCGCGTCGACCGTCTGCGCGATCTGTTCGGCGGTCATCGCGCCGGCGACCGAAGGGAGCGGATGCTGCTTCACGCCAGGCTCCGTTTGCCGTACTTGGCCATGTCAGGGGTGACCTTTTCGCCGTACACCACGAGGCTCTTGCCGAGGAGCGGGTTCAGCGCCTGCTCGGCCTTCGCCGCGAACCCGTCGTGGTGCTCGATGCACCAGACGAGGAAGTCGTGGTACTTGCGGACGGGCGCGGCATCGGGGTTGTCGAGGCCGTACACGTTCTTCAGCCACCAGTACGGCGAGTGGAACGCGTGCGCGTGATGCGAGCCGCGCAGGTAGCAGCCGGCCCGCTCGATCTTGGTCTCGATCTCGTGCTGACGGAAGATCCGCACGTGCCCACCGGGCACGTCGTGGTAGCGCCAGTTCAGAGCCCAATTGACGCGCTCGGGCCAGTAGGTCGGCACGGTGACCGCGATCCGGCCCCCCGGTCGGAGCACGCGGATCATCTCTGACAACGCGCGCTCGTCGTCCCAGATGTGTTCGAGTACTTCGCTCGTGATGACACGATCGAAGCTGTCGTCGGGGAAGGGCAGATCGAGAGCATTCGCGTTGGCGACCCCGCAGTACTGGTCCCAGGTGATCTCACCCGCGTGCAGCATGCCGCCCACGGTGCCCTGCACGTCCTTGAGGTCGGCCGCCGAGTAGTCGAGCGCGACGACGCGACCGCCGAGCTTCATCGCCTCGAACGCGTGTCGCCCGCCACCCGCGCCGACGTCGAGCAGACGTTCGCCGCGTTGGAGACCCAGCCGCTCGAAGTCGACGGTGAGCATCGATCAGACCATCCCGGCATCGTGACGCCGCTTCGCGTGGGCCTCGAGCTCGAGGTAGTAGTGCTCGATCGTCCCCTCGGCACAGCGCTTCCACGTGAAGCGGTCGAGGACACGGTGACGACCGGCCTCGCCGATCTTGGCGCGCAGCTCAGCGTCGCCGAGCATCCGCAGGATCGCGGCAGCGAGCGAATCGGGGTCGGCGGGCCGGCACAACATCGCCGTGTCGCCCGACGTGCCGGCAACTTCGGGGAGTGCGCCGCCGCTCGTCGCCACGAGCGGCGTACCCGAACACATCGCTTCGATCGCGGGCAGCGAGAAGCCCTCGTACAGCGAAGGGATCACCGCGACCTCGGCCTCGTTGTAGAGCTCGACGATCCGCTCGTCGGAAACGCCGGAGACGAACTCGATCGCGCCTTCGAGACCGAGCCGTTCGATCTGCTTGGGGATCGCGCTGCGGTGCCGGGGTCGACCGATCACCACGAGGTGCGCGTCGGGACGCTCGACGCGCACCTTCGCGAGAGCGTCGATCAGGTAGGTGAGACCCTTGAGCGGCACGTCGCTCGACGCGGTCGTCATGAGCCGACCGGGGACGCGCTGCACGTGGGGCAGAGGACGGAACTGGCGCTGGTCGACGCCGACGTGCACGACGTGCAGCTTCTCGGGCGGCACGCCCATCTGAGCGATGATGTCGCGCTTGGAGTTCTGCGACACGGTGAGGTGGCGCGGGAGCGCACGCGCGACCTTCATCTGCATGTGGAGGAATCCGTACCAACGCTTGAGCGTGTACTGCTTCCACGGTCGCTGATGGTGCGGGTGGGCGAGGTCGAGGTCGCGGTCGACCGTGATCGGGTGGTGGAGGGTGTGCACGAGCGGCCAGCCGTCGTCGAGCATGCCGAGGAGGCCGCTCCCGAGGCACTGGTTGTCGTGGATCAGGTGGAAGTCGCCGACGCGCTGCTGGAGCATCGCGCGAACCCGAACGCTGAACGCCCACGGCTCCGGGAACCCGGCCGAGCACATGTAGAGCCACTCGGCGAGGTCGACGCCGCCGCGGAACTCGAACGGCCACGGCGTGCGGAACGGGTTGTTGCGCGGGTAGAGGTCCATCGACCGGACGCCGGTGTGGCGGACCGGTTCGTCGACGACCGAGAACGGCGGGCCGCTGAACACCTCGACCTCGTGGCCGAGTTCGGCCATCTCCCGCGTGAGGTGGCGCGTATAGACGCCCTGACCTCCGACGTGGGGGTTACCGCGGTAGCAGAGGTACGCGATTCGGAGTGGGTCGCCGGGTCGGGGGAGTGGCTGACCAGGGCGGACGAGGTGTTCGAGTCCGGGTTGTGCGCGGCCGGCCGGACGCGCGCGGAGACTGGGAGAAGTTGCAGCAGACATGAAGGAACGAGTCTAGGGGTCGGGCCTCCCGAGCGTCCCGGCGAGGGCCGGTAGCGTGACCGCGATGGACCCGAACCCCCAGGTCAGCGCCGCGATGGTCGCTCGGTCGCACGCCTTGGGGGAGGTTCGATGGTCTGCCGACGGGCGCCGGATCGGCTGGATCGACAGCTTCGACGGCCGTTGCGACCTCGTACTCGCACCCGCCGACGGCAGTGCGCCCCCCGCGGTCGTGAGCGCCGACGTCGCAACCTCGCCGCTCGGCGCGTACGGCGGCGGATCCTGGTGCTTCGCGCCCGACGGGAGCGTGATCGTCGCCACCGCGGCGGGAGCGCTGGCTCGTCTGCGCGCCGACGGCAGCGGTGTGGCGCGGACGTTCGCTGGTGAGGGCCGGGCGTTCGCTCCGGCGGTGAGCCCCGACGGAACGCGCGTGGCCGCGTGCTTCGAGACCGACGACGCCTGCGAAATCGCGATCGTCGACCTCGCGGCGGCCCGCCCGCGTCCCGCGGTGGTGAGCGCGGGCGCCGACTACAGCTGGGACCCGGCGTGGTCGCCCGATGGCACGAAGCTCGCGTGGCACGAGTGGGACCTGACGGCGATGTCGTGGGATGCGTCGCGGATCGCGGTTCGTGATGTCGGCGCCGCAGGCGGCAGCGA
>SXJQ01000158.1 GCA_005779345.1 Actinomycetota bacterium | reverse complement strand
GGCGGCGAGTTCGCGGGCCGTCCGCCGGATCGTGGCGGCGTCGATGCCGCACGCCGTGGCAACCACCTCGGGCGCGAAATCGCGGCTCAGATCGCGCACCGTTTCGACGCCCGCCACATGCTCGGCGACGTGCGGGCCCGGGTCGGCGAGTCCCTCGTCGAACAGCGTGTGCACGATCGCCAACAAGAACACGACATCGGTGCCGGGCCGGATCGCGAGCCACTCGTCGGCCTCTTCGGCGGTCTTGGATCGGCGCGGATCGACGACGACGATCTTGCCGCCGCGCGTCCGCAACGCCCGGAGCCGACCGGGAAGATCCGGGGCGGTCATGAGCGAGCCGTTCGACGCGAACGGATTGGCCCCGAGGATCACCAAGTGGTCGGTGTGGTCCACATCGGCCACCGGGACGCTCAGACCGGCACCGAACATGTAGCCGGAGCTCACCTGCTTGGGCATCTGGTCGACGGTGCTCGCGCTGTACACGTTCTTGGTCCGCGCGCTCTGCATGACGACGCGGTTGTAGACCTGCGGCGCGAGGTTGTGGGCACAGGGGTTGCCCGCATAGATCGCGAGCGCGTCACGGCCCTGCGCGGCGAGCAACGGTGTGAGGTTCGCGTCGATGTAGGCGAAGGCTTCGTCCCAGCCGACGTCGCGCCAGGTGTCGGTCGCGCGGTCGCGGATGCGGGGGACGCGCACACGGTCGGGGTCGGCCTCGAGGTGTCCGATCGCCGAACCCTTGGGGCAGATGAATCCCTTGGAGTAGACGTCGTCGCGGTCGCCGCGAGCGAGCTTGATCTCACGACCGTCGAGTGTCAGCGAGAGGTTGCACGTCGCCTCGCAGAGCGGACAGATCCGAAACACCGTGCGTGTCATGGCGACATCCTCGCGCACGTCCGACGCCGGTCGCCCGGGACCAGTCATCCGGGACCAGTCGCCCGCGAGGGGGCCCGCGAGGGGGGCCCGATACCGTGGGCCGCCATGACCGATGACCGCTTCTACTTCCGTCAACTGCTCGCGGGCCGCGATTTCGCCCGCCACGACCAACTCGCGCAGCAAATGGTCAACTTCGCGTACCTCATCGGCGACCGCGCGACCGGCGAGTGCGTCGCGATCGACCCGGCCTACGGAGTCGGGGAGCTGGTCGAGATCGCGGGCGACGACGGCATGCGGATCAGCGGTGTCCTCGCAACCCACTATCACCCCGACCACGTCGGCGGCTCGATGATGGGGTACGAGATCGAAGGGATCCGCGCACTGCTGGAACTCGGTATCGACGCGAAGATCCACGTGCAGTCCGAGGAGGCGTGGGGGACCAAGCGCGTCACCGGCGTCGGCGACTCCGATCTCGTGCAGCACGCGTCGGGCGACGTGGTGATGGTCGGCGAGGTCGCGATCACGCTCATCCACACGCCGGGTCACACGCCCGGCTCGCAGTGCTTCATGGTCCGCCCACCCGACGACACCGGCAAGCTGGTCTCGGGCGACACGCTCTTCCTGGAAGGCTGCGGGCGGACCGACCTCCCCGGCGGCGATCCGGGCGCGCTCTACGAATCGCTGCACACCAAGCTCGCGATCGTCCCCGACGATGCCTGGCTCTACCCCGGCCACCTCTACTCCCCCGAGGGTTCGGCACCGATGGGAGTCGTCCGTGAGCGCAACTACGTCTACCGGCTCCGCACGCGCGAGCAGTGGGACGTCATGTTCGGCGACGGCTGATCGCGGGCGCTGCTCGCGCTCAGGCGACGTCGAGGGGCGTGAACGGCGACGGCTCCGGTTCGTGCCCACCAGAACCGTGCCCACCAGAACCGTGCACGAGCACGAGGCGCGGCGGGAAGGGCAACACGACCGCCTCGGTGCCGTCGGCAGCAGCGGCCGTGTCGTCGTTCGCGGCGCCCTCGCGCCCGGCAGGGCGCGGGTTGGCCGGGTGCGGGTTGGCGGGGTGTCGGGCGATGACCTGCTCGAGCGACACGAGCACGTCGGCGTGGGTCGAGCGGATCTTCTTCCAGTCGCGCCGGCGCGTCGTCACGAGCCCTCACTCGGCGGCACTCCGCCCGAGTGAAGGGTTCGCGGCGGTCGCTGCCGTTCAGGGGGTGGGGTCGAACAGCACCGGCAGGCGGTTCGGTGATCGGAACGCGAAGCCTTCGACCAGGGGTGCGGGGTCACCGGCCTCGGGATCGAGTCGCAGATTCGGGAGCCGACCGAGGATCGCTTCGAGACCGGCGGTGAGCTCGAGGCGCGCGAGGTGCATCCCGAGACACTGGTGCGGGCCCGTGCCGAACGCCATGTGCAGCGCCGGCGGACGGTCGATGTCGAACTCGTCGGCCCGGTCGAAGTGCGCGGGGTCGCGGTTCGCCGCTCCCGTGACGACCCCGACGGGCGAACCCGCGCCGATCGGGCACCCCGCGACCTCGGTGTCGCGCGTCGCGATGCGCGACACCATCGTCACCGAGGTCTCCCAACGCAGCGTCTCCTCGATCACCTGCGGGAGCAACGAGAGGTCGGCCTGCACGCGTTGCAGTACCTCGGGATGGGTGAGGAGCGCGAACAGCGCGTTGCCGAGAACGCGGTAGGTCGTCTCGGCGCCCGCCGGCAGGAGGAGCCGCAGGAACCCGTAGAGGCGAGCATCGGTGAGCTGATGGCCGTCGATCTCGGCGTGGACGAGGTCGGAGAGGAAGTCGCCCGTGGGCTGCTCGCGCCGAGCCTCGACGAGCGGCCGGAGGTAGTCGGTCATCGCGTCGCGTGCCGCGAATCCGGCCGCGCGGTTGATCGGTCCGGTGTTGATCTCGACCGACCAGCGCGCGAACTGTTCGGCATCGTCGAGCGGGACGCCGACGATGCCGCAGACGACCTGGACGGGATAGCGCTCGGTGATGTCCTTCACGAGATCGGCGCGGCCACGCGGCGCGATGTCGTCGACGAGCGCGGTGATGATCGGTCGGACGAGCGCTTCGTCCCACTGCTCGAGTTGGCTCGCGCGGAACGCCTTCGCCACGAGGTTGCGGTACTTGCGATGCTCCTCGCCGTCGAGCCCGACGATGAGTTCCCCCATGAACTCGCCGATGTGTTCGAGGTTGATCGAGCTCGCGAACGTCTCGTTGTCGCGCAGGACCGACTCGGCGTTGGCCCAATCGAGGACCTGGTAGGTCGGCCGCGAATCGAAGGTGACGCTGCTGCGTTGCACCGGACACTCGGCGCGCTGGTCGGACCACATCGGGTAGGGCTGCCCGTGGAAGAAGTCGGTCGCTGCCGCCTGGTCGTACGCCATGAGGACCCCCGGGTGACCTGACGTTGGTGTCAGGTTCACCCTACATGGGCCCGCCGGGCGTGTCAGCCGTGCCCATGCCGTGCCCCGGCCCGGTGTGCCGGCGCGTCGGCCTCGGGCGCGCAAGTGCGGCGAGACCGGATCGCTGGCTACGTTCGACCCATGGCCACCTACACCGGGACCGATCCGTTCGCCGAGACCGACGACCAACAGGCCTTGCGCGGGCTCGCGCGCGACGTCGCCCAGCGCGAGCTCCTCCCCCGCGCTCGGCAATGGGACGAGACCGAGGAGTTCCCGCAGGCGAGCTGGGACGCCCTGCGTGCCGCCGACCTGCTCGGCATCACGACCAACGAGCGCTACGGCGGCGGCGGGCTCGGCGACATCGAGGCCGCGATCGTGCTCGAGGAACTCGCACGCGCCGACGTGAGCAGTGCGATCCTCGCGCAACTGATGTTCAACGGTCCGCCGCGCGCGATCCAGCATCTCGGCAACCCAACGATGCAGGATCGGTGGCTGCCGCTCGCCGCGACGGGCGACGCGCTCTTCTGCATCGGCATCTCCGAGACCGAAGCCGGCAGCGCGGTCAACCACATGCGCGCCAGGCTCACCCCCGATGGCGACGGCTTCCGACTCGACGCGTACAAGAACTACGTCACCGGCGGCCACAAGGCGCGCGCCTGCCTCGTCTGGTGCCGGTTCCCCGGCAGCGAGGGCACCAAGGGAATCGGCGCCGTGCTGGTCGACCTCGAGTCGGCCGGCGTCACCTGTGCCGGGACACACGTGAAGATGGGACTCCGCGGAACGAGCGAGGCCGAGCTCGCCTTCGACGACGTGCGCGTCGAACCCGACGATGTGCTCGTGTGGGGGACGCCCGACAGCAGCGACAGCTTCAAGACACTCATCGCGCACATCAACCACGAACGCTGCGGCAACGCGGCGATGTGCCTCGGGGCGGCGCAGGGCGCGCTCGAGTACGCGATCGGTTACCTGCGCGACCGCACCGTCGGCAGCCGCACGCTTGCCGACTTCCAAGGGCTCCAGTGGAAGGTCGCCGACATGACGATGCGCATCGAGGGCGCCCGCCTGTTGATGCAGCGGGCCGTCCATCTCGCCGGTCGACACGGCACCCCGCCCGCGCTCGAGACGGCGCTCGCCAAGGCCTCGGCCAACGAGGCAGCCAAGTTCGTGTGCGACGAGGCGATCCAACTCCTCGGCGGGTACGGCTTCAGCCGTGAGTACCCGGTCGAGCGGGTCTACCGAGACATCCGCGGCCTCTGCATCGGCGCGGGAACCGTCGAAATCCAGAAGAACTTCATCGGGACCAACGTGCTGGGTGGCGCCACGCCGTCCGGCGGCGCCTGGCGCTAGTCCGTCGACCCGATCGGCGAGAATCCCCGCATGATCCGCGACCGATCGCTCGACGCGCTCCTCACGGGAACCGGCGCGTCGCTCGTCGACGATCACCGCCGCACCGAGGAGCCCGCGCTCGGCGTCGCGGTCGCCCGACTCGCCGGTGGGCTGCGCGACCGCGGCGTACGGGCGGGCGACGTCGTGACCTGGCAGTCGCCAAATCGCGTCGAGGTGGCGATCGCGTTCCGCGCGTGTTGGCGCATCGGGGCGGTCGCCGCGCCGTTGCACCACCTGCTCGGTACCGCCGAGGTCGCGGGGCTGCGCGACCGCCTCGCACCGACCACCGTGCTCGATCTCGACCGCCTCCCCGACGGCGATCCGATCACCGACCTCTGGACCGACGCGGCGGTTCGCGGTGCGGTCCTGTTCACCTCGGGGTCGAGTGGTGCGGCGAAAGGAGTCGTGCACACGCAGGCGACGCTCGCCTACAAGGCTGCCTCGATGGGCCCCGTTCATGGCCTCGGCAGCGACGACGTGATCTTGATGCCGGCGCCCTGCGCCCACATCTCCGGGCTCCTGAACGGCATCACGCTGCCGGGCGCGATCGGGTGCCGCACCGTGTTCATGGCGCGATGGGATGCCGAACATGCACTCGACCTCATCGAGCGCGAAGGCGTGACGTTCATGGTCGGCCCACCGGCGTTCTTCGTCGGGCTGATGGACGCGCCAGGGTTCTCGCCCGAGCGGGTCGCGAGCTTGCGGGTCGTGAGCAGCGGCGGATCGGGCGTCGCTCCCGCGTTCGTCGAACGAGCGAGCCGTGTCCTCGGCGCGCGCGTCAAGCGCACCTATGGCAGCACGGAGGCGCCCACCGTCGCGACGGCACCGGTCGACGACGACGGTGCGCACGACGCGACCCACGACGGCCGGGCGATCGGCGAGGTCGAGCTTCGCGTCGACCCCGTGACGGGCGAGTTGTTGGTCCGCGGGCCCGAGGTCGCTGTCGGTTACCTCGACGACGCGCACGACGTCGCGTTCGACGCCGGCGGTTGGTTCCACACCGGCGACCGCGCCACCATCGACGCCGAGGGTTGGCTGAGCATCATCGGACGCCTGAAGGACGTGATCAGCCGCGGCGGCGAGAACAGCGCCGCCGCCGAGGTCGAGTCCGCGCTCGAGGCGCATCCCGATGTCGTCGCCGCAGCGGTCGTCGGCTACCCCGACGAACGGCTCGGCGAGCGAGTCTGCGCGTTCGTGCTCGCGCCCCACACCTTCGACGTCGCCGCATGCGCGGCGTGGTTCGAGACGCACGGCATCGCGCGATTCAAGACACCCGAGCGGGTCGTGGTGCTCGACTCGCTCCCGCTGCTCGCGAGCGGCAAGCCCGACAAGGAACACCTCCGCGCACTCGCCGCAGAGCGTCGGTAGGCAACGAAGCGGCCGCGCCGGCGCGCCGCTGTCCCACGAACCCGCCGCCGGTGGCGGGTTCGTGGGACAGCGCAAGTGGGTGGTGGCGCTACTGGCGGAGTCCGCGGCCCGATTCGCCGACGGCACCCGGGTAGTCGTGGGCGAACACGTCGACCACACCGTCGAAGAACCAGACGTGCAGCATCCGCGGGGCGTTGTCGCCATCGGTCTCGGGGTCGCAGTCGGGCACCAGCTCCAGACAGCTCTCGGTGTCGTGGTGGTCGTGCCAGACCGTGAGCGGGCCTCCCGGCTGCGGCAGGTCGTCGCCGACCTCCATGAACACGACCCCGACGAGTTCGGCCGCGCCCGTGTCGGGGTCGGTGCGGTAGACGAGACCCTCGGGCAGGTACGGGTCGAGTTCGGCGTCGTTGCCACCCGACAGCCGGTAGTGATCGAGCGGGTTCGGCGAGTCTGCCGACTGGCGCGAGATCACGTACCCCGCCGCCTCCGCGACCGCCACGTCCGCGAAGCGCGCTCCGGCGGCCGCGACGACCTCGTCGTAGAACGCCTCGGCCGCGGCGCAATCCTCGGCGGTGACGGCGCGACCGTCGGTCGCGTCGTGCAGGGTGTGACCGTGATCGGTCGTCCCCGAGTGATCGGCAACGGGCAGGTCGCACACCACGTCGGTCGGACCAGCGTCGTGACCATCATCGTGCTCATCGTGCTCATCGTGCTCGACGTCGGGATCGGTGCTCGACGACGTGGTTGCTTCCGCGGTTGACTCGGTGACGGGCGACTCGGTGACGGGCGACTCGGTGGCGGGAGCCGATCCGTCGGCCGGGTCGTTGGCGAGCGCGACACCGGTTCCCACGCCGGCGAGCGCGAGTGTCAACGCACCGGCGGCCACCGCAGTGACACGGCGGCCGTGCGGACGGCGACGAGTGCTCTCCGCGTGATCGTGATCGGGGCTGGATGTGGGGGTCTGGTTGTCGGTCATGTCGGCCACGATGCGGGTCGATCATGAGCCTGACGAGAGACGAATGTTCGGAACGTGTGATGTGCACGACGTCACACAGCGGGCGCGGGCGCTCCTCGGGCCGGTTCGG
>SXJQ01000157.1 GCA_005779345.1 Actinomycetota bacterium | reverse complement strand
GAGCGCGCTCAGCCACACATATCGATTGAGCATCGAGGCGCGGCGGGCCCACGGCCCCGAACCGAAGATCGAGACGGACACCAACACGACGACGAGCCCGCCGATCCACGCCGCAGCGACGAGCGTCGTGCGAAAGCCGGGTGCCATGGCAGCGAGCACCGGGAGGTGAACGATGGCGTCAGCTCCCATAGGTGACCCGTCGCTCGAGGACGCGAATCTGGATCAGCGTCAACACAAACGTGATCACGAACAACGCGATCGCGAGTACCGCAGCCTTGCCCTCGTTCGCCTGCTGGAACGTCGCCCGATAGATCGCGTAGACGAGCACGTTCGTCTCGTCACGCGGCGGCCCGCCCTGGGTGAGGAAGTCGATCTGGCCGAACGACTGGAACGCGATGATGCCGCCGACCACGCCGGCGAAGAAGAGGGTGGGTGAGAGCATCGGAATGGTCACGCGGCGAAATCGCGTCCACGACCCTGCGCCGTCGACGGCTGCCGCGTCGAGCAACTCGTCGGAGACCGACTGGAGACCCGACGACATCAAGATGAACGAGAGCCCGAGGTTCTGCCAGATTGTGACGCCCGCGACCGCGACGAGCGCCCACTTCGGGTCGTCGAGCGGCGAGAGTTGGCCCTCACGCCCGAACCAGTAGTTGATGAGACCGATCTGCGGGTTGAGGAACGTGAAGAAGATGACCGACGCCACCGCGACCGACGACGCGACCGTCGAGGAAAAGATCGTCCGGTAGATCGCCATCCCCGCGAGCCGCTGATGCGCGAGCACGGCGAGCAACAGGCCGAGCACGATGCCCGCGGGGACGGTGATCAACGCGAACACGAGAGTGACCTTGAGGCTGTTGCCGAACTCCCAAGAGCCGAGCACCTCGCGAATCTGATCGAGGCCGACGTATCGCTTGGGCAGGTTCGGGAAGGGCGGTGTGCGCAGCGTCGCGAGCCGGAAGTTGCGCAGCAACGGGTAGAAGACGAACACCCCGAAGACGAGCAACGACGGCACGATCAACAGATAGGCCAGCAGCGCGTCCCGAGTGCGCCGGGACCACCGCTTCGTGCGCGCGCGACCCGGCGCGTTTCCGGCCATGCCCGCGACCCTACGGGCCGCGGCCGATGGTCACGGCGGTCGATCGCCCCTCTCCCTGGGGCCCTTGGTCCAGAAGGCCTTTCCGGGGACGTGTCTCGGGCGCTCGGGCGTGTCCCACCCTCGGCGCACGATGGTCACAGTCGACGTGAGCCGACGTGAGCGAGGGGGTTGTCGATGTTCGAGGTAGATGTCATCCCGAGGGAACAGTTCTGATGGCCCGCCAGGGCCGGGCCGAGGTGCTCGAGCGAGCGGCGCGGCGGCCCGAGCGTCGCCGCAGCGTCGCCGAGCGCCGCCTGATCAACGAGCGTCATCGGCCGGGCCTGCACCACCGCAAGCAGCGCATGGTCGAACGCTCCTTGCTCGCGGTCACCCCCGTTGCCCAGAACGCGATGCACGAGGGGACGATCGTTCGGACCCCTGTCGAGTACCGCGACGGCGACGGCTTCAAGACCCGGCCGTGTGTGGTGGTCGATGTCGACCGCTTCGACCTGGTCGTGCATCCCATCACATCATCGCCCAATCGCAGCGCGCTCGGTGCGATCGAGATCGAGAATTGGCGCTCGGCAGGGCTGACGCGGCCGTGCGGAGTCCGTCGGGATCTCGTGGTGGTCGAACGCCGCCTGGTCATCGAATGCATCGGCGTACTCAGCGACGAGGATCGCGCGCTCGTCGAGCAGGCGGTGACACGATGAGGTTCCGACTCCGTCGCAGATGACCGCAGCAGTCCGAGTCCGAGGCGTAGCCGCGCGGCTACCACCTACCGACGAGGGTGCGTCAGTGTGCCGTCACCTCGCCGCTCAGGCGGCGGCGAGCCGCGCCGACCGCTCCTCAGTTCTCCGTACCCGTGGCCAGGCCCGACAACGAACCCGACTCGATGATCGCCTTCGCCAGGGGGCGAGCGAGACGGCGCAGCGTCGCGCATCCCTCCTCCCCCAACGGCTCGTAGGCCGCGGCGGCGCAGCGGTCGGTCTGATCCTCGATCGCGGCACGCAACTCGCGGCCGCGATCGGTGAACGCTCCATCGGCGTCGACGAGCCCCCGCTCCGCGAGCGCCTCGACCGCGGCCGCCCATTCGCTGTCGGTCCAGGCACGCGTCGGCTGCAACGCGGCGCGCGGCATCTCGTCGGTCGCCGCGTGGAGCACGAGCGAGTCGAGCCCGCTCAGCCCGGCGACGACGAGCGCCGCGATGTGCCCGTCGCCGCGGAACTCCCGCAGCAACGTCTGGGCATGCCAGAGCACGAGGTGCGGCGCGTCCGGCCAGGCGAGCGCAGCGTGCGCGGCGAAGAGCGGCCTCCCCTCGGGCCGCGCCGCTGCAGCAAGCGCCGCAGCGCGGGCGAGCGCCGCCGCTTCGCGGAGCGTTGGCGAGTCGATCAGATCGCCGCCGACCCTGCGCAATGCCCGATCGGCTGCGTCGTACCGCGCGGCCGTCACCACCTGCGGCGTCGCGGTGTCCCACACGCCGCGCATCGCACGGCGCACGAGGTCGGGGTGGAAGTTGAAGAACGTCGCGGCAACCACCTCGGCGCTCACCGAACCCATCGCCGCGGCGCGCGACGCGAAGTAGCCCGACGGCCCCGTGAGTCCGATCGCGGCGTACGCAGCGACCGCCTCGGGCGCGAAGTAGATCACGCCGTGAATCGGTTCGAGCGTCCGCCAGGTCCGGCGGGCGACGACGGGATCGATCGAGTCCATGCGGCCATACTCGCACCGTTGCAGGTCTCATCGGAGTCCCGAGTTAGGTCGAGATCCTGGACACGCTGTCGGAGCTGCTGATGCTGACCCAGATGCTCGTGCCCACTGGTGCCAGACCATTCGGGCCGGCGCCCACGGCAACGACTCGAGTCACAGTGTTAGTCCCCACCTCGATCTTGGACACCGTGCCGTCCACATTGTTCACGACCCACACGTGGGTGCCGTCGAATGCAACCTGGTGCGGCCGTCCACCGACCGCAACGGTCGCCGCTATCGCGCCG
>SXJQ01000156.1 GCA_005779345.1 Actinomycetota bacterium | reverse complement strand
TCGCCGAAGGTCCGCGACCACCAGTGCCCTGGCATCCCGAGCGCGGCGAGTTGTGCGTCGCCCCCGTCGTCCCAGCGGTCGTGGTTCCCGAGGATCGCGAGGAGTTCGGCATCGGCGAGCGTCGCCGCGAACGGCTGCATGACGGTTTCGTCGATCCGGGCCGGATTCCCGTCGGGATACACGTTGTCGCCGAGCAGCAACAGCACGTCGTACGGATCGTGCGTGCCGACACCCGCGATCGCTGCGGCCGTCGCGTCGAGGCGACTCCCGCTGTCGCCGGCGTCGCCGGCGACCGCGAGGTGCAACGGCGGAGCCGGCTCATAGTGGGTGTACGCGACCGTGCTCGTCGGGCTCCCCTTCCAGTGGGTGAGGTACGACCAGATCTGACGCCGGAACGAGTACGCGAACGGAGCCGCTATCACCAGCACCGCCACGAGGATCCCGAGCGCGACCTTCCGGCCGCGCCTGCCGCGGCGCGGTGGCCGCGTATCGACCGACGCGACCGCGGCGTCACTCATCGTCGTCGGTTGCCATCTCGGTGTGCATCGCGTCGACCGCGACGCGGAGCAGCGGGAGTTGCAGGTCGGTGAGGCAGCCGCGGAACTGGCGGCGGTCCGGCGCGTCGAAGGCGGGCACGACGACGAACTCGAACTCCCCTTCGTCGTGCCACACGAACGATCGGACGCGGGCCCTGGCCGAAGCCTCGGCGGCACACATGATCGCGAGGCCGCGGGAGAGTTCGATCGCCCGGGCGGGATGACCCCGCCACGACGCGGTCGCGCGCACCTCGAGGCGCGACCCGGCCGGTATCCGCTCGTGGAACGTCATCGCCGTCGCGCGGAACACGCCCACCGCACCGAGCACGACGCCGAGTGCCAACAGCGGGCCCAGCACGCGCCTCATCGAATCGGGCCGAGGAACAAGTCGATCTGATCCTCGCCGTAGGGCCCACCCTGTGCGAGGAGTTCGTTGTCGGTCGGAACGAGCGGCTCCGCGGGGAATGCCGCGCGTTCGAGGCGGGCGGCCAACGCGGACTCGAGCACCGGGAGCGCCGTGCGGCCCGCGACGCGATCGACCAACCAGGTGATGACCGAGAGGAGCACCCCGGCGCTCAGCAGCACGGTGATCAACACCGACGAACGCGACATCTCGCGTTCCAGCCAGGCGAAGTGGTCGCGCCGCGGACGCGACTCGCGCAGCCGATCGCGCGGCGACGCGCTCGCGCGCACCTCGCGCTGTTCGAGCCGTTGGAGACGACGGATGACCATCATCGTCGCCAACCCGACCTCGGTCGCGAGGAAGACGATGCTGGTGAACAGCGCTCGATTCCACTCCCAGCGATAGAGATAGACGACCGTGTAGATCCCGCTCGCGAGCAGGACGGCGACCGCGAGCGACTCCGCGGCGCGGCGAATCATCGGGACCTCCCGACGCCGGCCGTGACTCCGGCCGTGGCGTCGGCGTCGACTCGCGCGCGATCCTCATCGGCGACCGGCGTCACCTCGCCCGAGGTCCCGTCGACGACGACGACGGTGCCCTCCGCCCAACGTGTCGTCGCGCCCGAGAGCCCGACGACGAGCGGGACCGACGCCTCGCGAGCCAGGATCGCGAGGTGCGCAAGCACGCTGCCGGTCTCGGCGACGAGCCCTCGGAGCCGCGGCAAGACCGGTGCGAGCCGCGCGTCGAGCGCGCGCACCACGAGCACGGATCCATCGGGAATCGACGACGGATCGCCGTCGGGCTCGTGCCCGACGTGGACGGGCCCGCGGCCCGAACCGCCTCCGCCGCCCGTGCCCTGGTGCGGGTGGCGATCGATCACGGGGACGGGCCGCCCGGTGTCGCCGAGCCGGAACCGAGCGGGGAGCGGTTCCGACGGCACCGCACCGGGACGCGCCTGGGGCGGCGCGTGCGGGATCGAGCCCGCGAGCCCGCGCACGATCATCTCCAGCGACGCGAGGTCGAGGTCGCGGATCGCTTCGGGGGTCGCGAGATCGCCCCGTTCGGTGAGGCGAATCGCGAGTTGCCACGCGAACCGCGCGCCCGCCTCTTGGACCCACCGGACGCGCAGACGCAGTGCCTCGCGGACGACCGCGGCCCGCGCGGTGTGTCCGGGATGCCAGGCGGGGAGTGCAACGTCCGGCAACCGGATCTCGGGGCCGAGCCGCGGCGGGACGAGCGCCAGGACCACCGGATGCAGGCCGGGAATGTCGTGCTCGTCGAGCCCGGAACGACGAGCCCGGTCGAGCACGCGGAGCGCGACCGACGACGCCGACAATCGGGCGGCATCGGGATGGAGGACGAGACCCATCAACATCTCGTACGCGTGCAACGACTCGAGCGCGAGTCCGAAGCGCTCCAGTGCCGCAACCAGTTGCCGGTCGGTGAGGTCGGTCGGCGACGGCACATCGAGCAGCGCCGCGTCGGCGAGCGCGATCTCGTCTTCGCCG
This sequence comes from Actinomycetota bacterium, assembly GCA_005779345.1. Classification (GTDB taxonomy): domain Bacteria; phylum Actinomycetota; class Acidimicrobiia; order IMCC26256; family PALSA-610; genus SXJQ01. The sequence continues at coordinate 6,435 of SXJQ01000156.1, read as the reverse complement.
AGGCCGACCAGCGCGACCCGCAGGCGGCCCATCCGCCACGCGGCACGCAACGCGCGGACCCGCGCGCCGAGCGCGTACCAGTGCACACGGTCGCCCGATTCGAGCAGGTCGAGGTCGACCGCGACCCGGCCCTCGACCACCACGAGCAGACGCGATCGGTCGAGCCGGCGACGCGACGCGACCCCGAGGATCTCGAACACGGAACGCAACGCACGGCGCAGCGGCTCGGCCCACAGCTCCTGTTCGAGTCGACTCAGCGGGTCGGGGAAGGTCTCGGCCACCGGGCCCGGTCCGAAGACGGGTCCGCCCGGCACGCCCGAGATGCGCGTCGTCACCGGGCGGCTCTGCAACAACACGAGGCGACCGTCGCCGGCCAGCGCCCACTCGACGTCTTGGGGGATGCCCGTGAGCTCCGCGCACTCGTCTCCGAGCGCGACGAGTCGTGACCGCGTCCGGAACGAGATCTTCACGCCGAGATCGCCAGGGTCGTAGCCACGACGGCGCCCGCGGGTGTCGGTCTCGTAGCGACTCCCCGTCACGGTGCCGCCGACGAGGTGCTCCGGGAGACCGCGCACGACCGCGATCGCGCGGCGATCCGTGCGGCCCGACACCGGCTCGACACCGAACAACACACCGGCGAGCCGCGGCACGATGAGTTCTTGCACGAGCACGGCGATGGGAACGTCGTCGACCGACACACCTTCGGTCGCCGCGACGGCGGAGGCCGAGTCGATCACTGTGCGCACGGCGCAGAGGAAGTCGTCCCATCCCGCGACGTCGACCACCGTGGTGAAGCGACCGGCCATCGACGAAGCCGTGGTGTCTTCGATCGCCGACGACGACCGCACGACAACGCGATCTCGTCCGTCGCGAGTCAGCGCCGACCAGGCTGCACGGAGCGCGGCGGTGGGTAGCGCGTCGCCGCCTCGGGCCACCGCCGGGACCGTGAGCACGAATCCGTCGAGCACGGGGAGTCCGCCGGCGCGCGCACGAGCGAGGGCCGCCGCTTTCGCTCCCGCAAGATCGCCCCGGCGCGCCGCCGCGTCGTCGAGACCGACGACGGGGGGAACCGTCGCCGCGCCCACCCCGGGCGGGGCGTCGGTCGACTCGGTGAGGCGGAGACCGTCGTTGGAAGGCATGCGACGTCGATTCCGGGAGCGGGCGAACCGGATGACGGCGCGACGGTACTCGGTCCCGCGCGGCCGTTCGCGCGAGTGTGCGCGGCCGAGGCAGTCTGCCGCTACGGACCAAGGTCCGCGACCGCCGGGGTCAGGGTCCTGCGCGCGACTCGTCGGCCACCATGAAGTGCGATCCGTCGTGCACCGTGACGTTCACCGTGACGACGGCGACGTGGCACACGCGATGACGACGCCCGATCCGCCACGCGATCTCCCAATCTTCGTAGCTGCCGTCGTTGCGGTGCCGCGGGAGTCGCGAGAAGAAGCGGTGCGAACCGCGACGCAGGACGATGGCGCTCGCGTCGACGTAGTTCACATCGCGCAGCGTCTCCCGGTCGTAGGGCAGGCACAATTCGGCGCGGGTCATGCCGTCGGGGTCGGTCCACGCGATTCTCGAGTAGGCGAGCGCCGCGCCGCCGTCGAGTGCCGCGACCAAACGATCGAGGTGGTCGCTCGTCCAGGTGTTGTCGTCGTCGAGGAATGCCACGAGCCGTGAACGGCTGATCCGCATCCCGACGTTCCGGGCGAGCGCGGGACTCCCCCTCCGGTGCCGCAGCGCGACGACGGTGAGACGGTCATCGTGGAGGTCGAGGGCGACCGGTTCACCGTCGGCGACGACCACGATGTGGTGGTCCGCAATCGGCTGGTCGAGCGCCGACCGGACCGCGCGGACGAGCAGTTCGGGGCGTCGGTAGGTGGGGATCACGGTCACGACATCGCCGCGCGGCACGACGCCGCCGAGCGCGGCCTTCGCTGCGCGCGCCTCACGCACCTCGACGACGTACAGGCGCAACGCGGCCGGCCATCGCCGCAGACGAATACCCCACTCGCGGGTGGGCAGCGCCCCGAGGCGCCACTCGACCATCCGGATCAGCCGCCGCATGCTGTGTCGATCTGGTCGCCGGCCCTCACCCGAGCAGTGTCGCACGCGCGTGATGTGCCCGACGCGGAGGCGAGGACGGCCACCCGGAGATGGCCGTCCTCGCCTCGTTGCGCCTGATGTTGCGACCCGTTCAGACGTTGCTGTCGTCGCCCTCGTCGTCGGAGTCGTGGTGGCCGCCCGAGTCGTCCGAGTCGTCGGCCTCGTCGGCGTCGTCATCGGCCTCGTCGGCGTCGTCATCGGCCTCGTCGATGTCGTCCGCGTCGTCCGAGTCGTCGTCGACCTCGGCGTCGTCGGATTCGTCGGCGTCATCGGAGCCCGAGTGGTCGGCTTCGCCCGACTCGTCGAGGTCGTCGGCCTCGTCGGCGTCATCCGACTCGTCGTCGACACTGCCCGGACCCGAGTTCTCCGAGCGACCCGAGTCGTCGTCGTCACACGCGTCGTCCGACTCGTCGAGGTCGGACTCGTCGTCCGCGTCGTCGGCGTCGTCCGACTCGGGATCGGTGTCGTCGGCGACGGGCGACTCGGCCGGCGGTGCGGGATCGGTCGCATCGGGGGTCTCGGCGACATCGGGGGCGAGGTCGTCGTCGGAGTGCTCGAGGTCGATCCCGAGGTGCGAGACCGTGTCGGAGACGACGTCTTGGACCGGCGCGGGGAGCGCACCGGCGGCGCCAGCGCCGCCGATGGCGATCACGCCCGCTGCCGCGCCGGCAGCGATCTTGGCGGTGAGCGAGCCGAACAGTGCTTGGATCATGGTGGTTTCCCTTCGGTAGCCGGGCTGCCTCGGTCGAGGTCCCTGGCTTTGCGTCCCCGTCTCACGGCGGGTTTGCCGTTTCTCGAAGGCGGATGCCCTCAGACGTGCAAACGTCGGGGAGCCCCGAAGGGTTACGCCGTCGCGACTCAGGTCGCGTCGAAGTCGACAGCAGCGGTCGCGACGACACTCGCCGTCCGACCCGGCGCGGCCTGCCAGGTCCAGTACATGTTGGTGTGGGCGATGACCTGGTTGGCCGGCGGCAGGCCGTAGGAGGAGTAGTCGTCGGTGGTGTGCGCGTCGCCGACCAAGGTCGTGTCGTAGCCGCGCGTGAACGCTCCGTGCAGCGTCGAGCGGATGCAGGCGTCGGTCTGCGCGCCGGCGACGACGAGCCGCCCGACACCCCGCGCTGCGAGTTCGGCTTCGAGGGTCGTCTCCTCGAACGAATCGCCGTAGTGCTTGTGCACCAGCGGCTCGGACTCTTCGCGTTCGAGCTCGGGCACGTACTGCCAGCCGTCGCTGCCCTCGGGCAAGTTCTCGCTGGAGTGCTGGACCCAGATCACCGCGACGTCACACGCGCGAGCGCGCTCGACCAGCGTGGCGATGTTCGCGACCACGCCATCGCGATCGTGGGCATTCGCCACCACGTCGTTCTGCACGTCGATGACCAGCAGGGCCGTATGGGGACGATCAGGCAGGGTGGTCACAGCGGTCTCCTCGGCTGAGTGGTCGCGCCCCGATCGAGCGCGCTGCTTCGGCGTGAGTGGTGTCGAGTTCAGCTTCGCCGAAGCTCGTCATGATCGCTCAGTCGTTGATCGCTTCGACGCCGAGCCGCTCGAGCTCATCGAGACGGTCCTGCATTGCCTGCAGCATCTCGGGCGGGTGGCGCTCCCATTCCAGGATCTCTTCGACCACCAGCAGGCGCTGCCGCGTTCGGTACGACCTCGTCGGATTGCCCGGGAACTTCTTGTCCGTCAGGTTCGGGTCATCCTCGATCGGGCCCGTCGGTTCCACCTGGTAGATCCGGCCCGGCGCCTCGCCCACCGCGAGTTCTGCTCCCCATGTGGCCGCATCCAACGTTGCGGTCAAGTACACGTAGTTCGCCGTTCTGCCCGCTCCGAAGTTGGATCGGTACCCGGGTTCCAGCACATCGCCGGCCTTCAGGTCAGCCTTCGTACCGTGGAAGAAGGGCCCGGGGTCCTGGATCGCGGGCGGTGTCGGTTCGTTGTTCATCAGGCACTCCATCGAAGTGGGCTCGCGACCCGCCCTCCTGAGGGCGGCGGGCGACGACGGCAACCAATCCGGCGGGCAGGCTCTCGTCGCCGAAGGCACTGCGCAACTCGGCCGCGACACCGAACCGGGCAAGGAGCTCAGGTATGCGTGCGGTGTCGATCAGCACGTTGTCGTGCGTCTCGTCCTCGCGGCGCCAGAGGTCACCGGCACGAACGAACATCGTCATCTCGCGCCTGAAGATCCGATCGTCGAGCACCGAGAACCGCGTCGTCAGCATCCAGTCGTCACCGAACCAGACCTTCGGTGGCTGTTCGCGCCGTTCGGCGCCCCATTCCAGATCACAGATGTCGAACGCCAACACGCCCCCGGTGTCGAGTGCACGGGCGATAGCAGCAAGGGCCCTATCAATGTCTGCTTCGCTATCCAGATAGCTCAACGGATGCCCGACGCTGACGATCGCGTCGGCGGTCGGCAACGGATCGTCGGGCAGTCGGAGTATCTCGACGCGGGCCGCGGGAACGTACGTGCGGGCGAGTTCGACCATCGCCGGCGAGGCATCCGTTGCGAGTACTCGATGGCCGGCATCGACGAGGTACTTGGTGAGCAGCCCGGATCCGCAGCCGAGTTCGAGCACGAGCCCTCCCCGTTCCCGCACCGGATCGAGCAGGCGCAGGATCGCGGGCGAGACCGCATCCGCATGAAATCCGAAGCCCTCGTGATGGATGCGCGCCAGATCCGATCGGTAGTACGGCGACGCTGGCATTCTCAGGATTGTGCCACAACCACCAGTTTGCGACGGCGCATTCTTCCCTCTCGATGAGGGACGCAAGTATGGAGACGGTCACGCGAGCGTGAGTGTCACCGACGACTCCGAGGCTTCCCGCACCCGATGACCGCGGACCGAGGACCTCGCGCCGCGCGCCCTTGGTTCCGAAGCGGCCGTTGATTGCGCATCGGTTGCGACGATCCGCCATGGACGCCTGGCTCGCGAGGTCGCGAGGTTCGTGGCCGCGATCTGGTCCTCGAACTCGGCCACCTCGGCACCGACTGGGCGACGTCGACGCCGCGCATCCATGTCGAACTCTGCGAGGCAAGACCAGCGGCGCGAACGTGGGCGGAACGCGATCAAGGAGCGTGGGGCGAGTCACACGCTACGTACCGTCGGGAGTAGCTCACCTCGACACCATTTCGGCTGCACTGATCCAGATGGCCGACGAAGCCGATTGGTGCAGGCGCGACGTTGTCGGAACGACAACGGCGGTGGCCTTGTCGGACGCTATTCGAACCCCGACGAACTCCTCCGCCGGTTCCAGCGTCTGCGTGAATCGGTGGAATGACGCGGCGGCTCAGCTCGCGCGCAGGTAGCGGCGCAGCGCGTCCCGAATCACGTCCGAGTTGGTGCGGCCCTCCTCCTCGGCACGAGCACGCAACGCTTCGCTGAGCTCCGGGTCGAGACGGACGGATTCGACTCCAGCTGCGGCGCTTCCCATCAAGGGTCGTCCGCCGCGTCGACGCACGATCTCGTCGACGTCGTACCCGCGCTCCGCCTCGGCGGCAAGGGATTCGACCATCTCGTCGGTCACGGGCTTGCCGGACTTCGTGTGACCGTGGACTCGCTTCGTCATCGCTCCAACAACCTCCGGTACCTGGCGCGCATCGCCATTGCGTGGATCGCGATCTCGTAGCCCTCGACGGTCACGAGCACCACGATCTCAAGAAGATTCCCGGCGCGGTCGGGTCCGAGCACGAGCCAGCGGTCCGGATCGTCACCGAGATCTTCAACCGCCTGCGAATGCGCGACCGCATGCACGATGTCGGCACCGACGATGCCGTGTCGGAGCGCAGACGGATGAATCTCCACACGCAGGTATCGTAGTACGATTTCAGCGCCTGCGGCAGTGCCCTTCTGGAGTGACCACAATGCCCCGATCCATCCAAGACATCCTCGATCACGCGGACGAACTCGCGAAGCGCTTCGAGGACTACGACCCCGACCCCGTCGACGAGACCTCGGTCGCCGAGCTCCTGCTGCGCCGCGCCTGCCTCGCGCGCGCTCAGACCGAACGCCAGACCGCCGAAGGCGGCAGCGAGGCACGGCTCGCCGGACTCTCCTGGAAGCGCAGCGGCAAGTAGCTCGGCATCTCCGCCCAAGGCGCCCAACAGCGCTACGGCCACCTCGCCGAATCGGCGTAACGAAGGACTCACGAAGTACGGCGGCACAACGGCGCTTGCTCTACGGGCGGGAATCCTCACCAGCGGAGATCGGCCCGAAGTACGGCGTCGACCCGTCGACAGCGCGAGACGCTCTGCTCAGGGCTGGTGTTCCGATGCGTCCGCGACCCGTTGCCTGCCCGAAATGGCTTTGACCCGGCGTTAGCAGGGTTCTGAAGAAC
>SXJQ01000010.1 GCA_005779345.1 Actinomycetota bacterium | reverse complement strand
GACGCGTACTTGATCATCTCGGCCGAAGGCGGGTCGGTGACGATCACCGGGGCACGCATCGAGCGATACAGGTCGGTGACGCGCACCGCCGCCTCGGGATCGTCGCAGCCGACGACGATGCGGTCGGGGTTCAGGAAATCGCGCACGGCCTGGCCCTCGCGGAGGAACTCCGGGTTGGCGGCCACCGTCACCCGATCGAGGTGGCCGCCGGCGGCTTCGCTCAGGATTCGTTGCACGAACCGGGTGCTGCCGACCGGCATCGTGCTCTTGTTGACGACAACGGTGCCCGGCGCGAGCACCGGCGCGATCTCCCGCGCGGCGGCCTCGACGAAGCGCATGTCGGCGGCGCCGTCGTCGCCCTGGGGCGTCGCCACGCAGATCAGGACGAGTTCGGCACCGCGCGCTGCGGCTGCGGCGCCCACGACGAAGCGCAGCCGGCGCGAGCCGAGGCCGTCGGCGACGAGTTGGGGCAGGCCGTCTTCGTGGATCGGCACGTCGCCCTTGTTGAGGCGGGCGACCCGGTCGGGGTCGAGATCGGCCGCGACGACATCGTGACCCAGATGCGCGAGGCACGCCGCCGAGGTGAGCCCGACGTAGCCCGATCCGACGACACCAACCCTCACGTTGCCCCTCCGGACCGATCGAAATGGTTCTCCCGGCCGCGCTCGCCTCGCGAACCGCAAACCGGGATCCGGTCACCTGATCGGCAACCTTCGCGATGAGTCTACGAACGGACCGAGAACCCTCACGTTCGCGTCAAATGACGCCATGTCGACTTTTCGTCCAACTTCGACCGCGGAACGCCGGTGAACGCCCCAAAAACGGATATCTCGGGCCGCACACCTCGGGCCCGGAGCCCGCGTCAGCCGCAGCCCACGAGGGGGCGCCCGGCCTCGGTCACCGGGACCGTCACTCCCGGCGTCGATCCGGGGTTCGCGACGCCGGTGGTCGCGGTGGTCGCCGCTGTGGATCCGGCGCCCGGGCCGGAGTCGGGCGCGTCGACGCCGTCGTAGTCGCCGCCGAGCACGACGACGACGTCGGCACCGCCGGTCGCGTCCGATTCCACGAGTTCGCCGCCCGCGGCCAGGTAGCTCGCGACCACGAGCGCCGCGTCGCGTTCGCCCGAGCGGTACCGGATCTCGGTGACGTCGTAGTCGTTGCGGTCGGCGTTCGTCGCGCCGGCGCCCGAGAACCCGGCGCGCACGAACTCGGCAAGGGCCTCTCCTGCCGCGCCCTGGATCCCAGCACCGTTCTGCACCGCGACGCTCACGGTGGCCGGGTCGATGTCGGGGACGACCGGTTCGGCGGGGGCACTCCCTGACGAGAACGACCGCAGGGTCTCGAGCATCGGCGCGGCTTCGGCCTCGCGCACCACGAGGATCGACTGGCCGTCGGCGCTGCGATCGAGGTCGGCCGGGATGGTGAGCATCTCGACACCGCCCGCGTCGACGCCGCGGAACGCGTCGGCGAGCCCGACGAGATCCTGGTACGACAACGACGCGTCGCGGCGGAGCTTCGGCACCGTCTTGTCGATGAGTTGCACCGCCTTGCGCAGATCCCGCGCGCTCTTGTCGATCGCCTCCTGCATGAGGCTGCGGATGAAGTACTGCTGGCGGCGGATCCGGCCGATGTCGGCGGTGGGGTCCTCGCGCCACTCGCCGTCGGCCGTGCGGTACTCGTAGTGGCGCGAGCGCACGTACGCGAGGGCCTGGGTCCCTTCGAGGGGCACGCATCCGGGGGCTTCCACCTGCAAGCCGGTGATCCCGTCGCGGGCCGCGGTCGGGAAGAAGATGTGCACCGAGCCGATCGATTCGACGATCGCCTGGAACCCGGCGAAGTCGACCTCGAGGTAGTGGTTGATCGGCAGGTCGAAGTTCTGCTCGATCGTCTTGATCGCCAACTCCGGGCCTCCGAGCGCGAACGCGGCGTTGAGCTTGGACTCGCCGTGTCCGGGTATGTCGACCCACAGGTCGCGCGGGAACGACACGAGCATCGATTCGCCCGAATCGGGGTCGACGTGGGCGACCATCATCACGTCGGACCGTTGTCCGGCCTGTTCCTGCGCGTTGCCGAACTGCTCCTCCTCGAGATCGCTGTCGACGAACGCCCGCGTATCGGAGCCGATGATGAGGAAGTTCGCGGGTTCACCGGGATCGACGTCGCCGTCGATCGCGTCGCCCGTCTCGGCGACCGGGATCTTGTTGACGCGGTCGTTCGCGAACCAGAACGCGTAACCGACCCCGCCGGCGGTGAACACGAACACCGCCACCAACGCGACGAGGAACCGAGCGATCAGCTCACCGGGCCGGCTGCGCCGCACGAAACTCATCCGCACCCCACCGCCGGGACCCCGTCGAGCGCGTCGGCGTCGTCGGGATGCGGCTTCCCGGGGTTCGGGGCGATCGTCGTCGCCGTCGTGGTCGACGCGCTGGCGACCGTGGTGGTCGTGGCGATCGCTTCAACGCCTTCGAGCCCCGAGAAGTCGGCGCCCACGACGACGAGGAGGTCGCCACGCCCGTCGAGGGCGGGAACCTGGACCTCGACGGCGTCGGGGATGAACAGCTTCACGAACGCGGCGGCGTTCCGGCCACGCCCGGTCGCGAAGCGCAGTTCGGTGTGGGTCGGCGCGGGTCCGTCGATCGCGCTGGTCGCCCCTGCCGAGAACCCGAGCGCGTCGAGATCGGCGAGCACGTCGGCGGCCGTGACCGTCGCCTCGGCGCCCGAGGGAGAAGCGACATCGATGACGAAGCTGCCGAAGTCGACGAGCGACGGTCGGTCGAGCAGCAGCTTCTGGAAGATCGGAGCCGCTTCGTCGTCGCGCAACAGCAGGCCGCCGCTGCCATTGGACCGCACCGGAACGGTGAGCATCTCGATCGCCGCCGGGTCGGAGTTGATGAACGAGTCGATGAGCTTGAGGAGGTCCTCCTTGTCGATCCCCTCGTCGAAGGCCACCATGTCGGCGGTGCGCTGGAACAGCGTGCGCGCCTTCCAGAACTCGCGTGAGGTGCGCTGCAACGCCTGATCCATCAGGCTGCGGATGAAGTACTGCTGGCGGCGGATCCGGCCGAAGTCGCTCGAGGGGTCCTCGCGGTAACGCTCCTCCTCCCAGTCGAAGTACTGGTAGTGCCGCGAACGCACGTACTGCAGCGCGGTCTTGCCGTCGAGCGGTTGGCAACCCTCCCCGACGAAGAGGCCGGTGTAGGTGTCGCGTGCCGGCGCGGGGAAGTAGATGTCGACGCGACCGATCGCGTCGACGACGCGCGGGAAGCCGGCGAAATCGACCTCGATGTAGTGGTTGATCTCGATGCCGAAGTTCTCGGTGATCGTCTGCACGAGGAGGTCGGGGCCGCCGCCCGCGTCCTGGTTGAACGCGCCGTTGATCTTCTGGGTGCCGTGTCCGGGGATGTCGACCACGAGGTCCCGCGGGAGCGACACGACGACGGCGTGACGCCGGATCGGGTCGACGTGGGCGACCATGATGGTGTCGCTGCGCTGGCCACCGACATCGCCGAACGCCTCCCGTTGGTCCTGGAGGTCGCTGCGCGAGTCGCTCCCCACGATGAGAAAGTTCGTCGGCTCCCCTGGGTCGTCGTCGAGTTCGGGCGGCGCGAGCGTCTGGTCGCCGAACGTGACGCGCGGCGTGTTCACGAGCGTCTCGTCGGCCTCGCGCCGAGCGGCCGCGAGCGACACCGTGGTGATCATCGAGGTCGCCGCGAGCGCGATCAGGAGCCGCGCACCGAAGACACGCCACGGATTCCGGCGCCGCTGGCGCGTGCCGCGCGTGTCCGTGTCGGGCCCGGCCCCGACACGGGGAGAAGACGAAGAACGACCAGCACGGACCACGGTGGAGGGATCGTATCGGCGCGCTTTCGGCGGGCCCGGTCAGACGAGCACGCGAATCGTGCGCGAAGTGTGAAGATCCTGCTATTCGACGGGCAGGCCCAGGTCACGGGCGAGCACGAGGCGCTGGATCTCGCTCGTACCCTCGCCGATCTCGAGGATCTTCGCGTCGCGGTAGTAGCGGCTCACCGGCGTCTCGTCGATGAAGCCGTAGCCGCCGTGGATCTGCACCGCCTCGCGGGTCGCGCTCACCGCGATCTCGGTCGCGTACAGCTTCGCCATCGCCGCCGCGCGGCGGATCGGGCGACCCCGATCGCGGAGCCACGCCGCCTTGTAGACGAGGTTCCGCGCGTTCTCGACCGCGACGGCCATGTCGGCGCACTTGAACGCGACCGACTGGTACCGCCCGATCGGACCGCCGAACGCCTGGCGCGTTCGCGCGTAGTCGATGCTCTGCTCCAGGCACGCCTGCGCGAGTCCGACGGCGAGCGCAGCGATCGCGATCCGACCGTCGTCGAGGATGCGCAAGAAGGTCTTGAAGCCCGCGCCGCGCTCGCCGAGCAGATGATCCTCCGGCACGCGACACGCGTCGAACACCAACTCGTGCGTGTCGCTCGCGTGCCACCCCATCTTTCGGTAGGGGGGCATCACGGTCCAGCCGAGTGTCCCCGAGTCGACCACGAGGTTGCTGATCTCGCCCGGCCCGGTGCGCGCCGTGATCGTGACGCACCGCGTGATCGGGGTCCCCGAGTTCGTGATGAACGTCTTCTGTCCGTCGATCACCCACTCGCCCGCGCTCGCGTCGAGTTCGGCGCGCGTCCGCGTGTTGCCGGCGTCGCTTCCGGCCTCGGCCTCGGTGAGCCCGAACGCGCCGAGTACCTCGCCGGCGACCATCGGTACGAGGTACTCCTGCTTCTGGGCCTCCGTCCCGCTGTAGAAGAACGGTGCCGCGCCCAGGCTCACCCCGGCCTCGAGCGTGATCGCCATCGAGCTGTCGACCCGCGCGATCTCCTCGAGCGCGACGCAGTACGTCGCGAAGTCGGCGCCCGCGCCGCCGTATTCGGCAGGGAACACGAGCCCGAACAGGCCGAGGCGGCCCATGGCGAGCACGGTGTCGACGGGAAACGTGTGATCGCGGTCCCACGCCTCGGCGTGCGGTGCGATCTCGCCTTCGGCGAACTCGCGCACGACGGCACGGAACTGCTCTTGTTCGGGGTCCAGATCGAATTCCACGGCGACCATGCTCGCGCCGATTGTTACGGTGCACGGCAATGCACGTCCGGTCGCTCCCATCGCTGCTCGCCGAGCTCCCCGCCGAGGCCGGGATCGCCGTCGTCCGCGACGGCGACACGACCCTCGTCGGCGTCGGTCCGAACGAGGTCGTGGTGGCCGACGGCGAGGCCGCCCTCGCCGAACTCGACCGGATCGAGCGGTCCGACGGGCTCTGGACCGGCTACTTGGCCTACGACCTCGGGCGCGCGATCGAACGGATCGATCCGCGGGCCGACGACGACCGCCGGCTCCCCGACCTGGTCTTCGCACGGCACGGGGCCTGGCTCGCGATCGACACCGACGGGGCCGCGCGGGTCGTGGGCGATGCCGCCGGCGAGGCGGCCACGCTGTTGCGCTCTGCCGTGTGGCGTGCCCGACGCAACCGAACGGCCCCGCCGCGCGCCCGGGCAACGGAGTGGTCGAGCAGCCTCGATCGCGCTGGGCACGCTGCCGCGGTCGCGCAAGTCCGCGACCTCCTCGCGGCGGGAGCCTGCTACCAGGTGAACCTCACCCGCCGGATCACCCACGGGCGGGCGTTCGACCCGGTCGCGCTCTTCGGGGTGTTGGCCGAGGAGCATCCCGCGCCCCACGCCGCGCTCCTCACGTTCGGGACACGTGGTCCGGCGGTCGCGGTCGTGAGTGCGTCGCCCGAGTTGTTCCTCCGGATCGACGGCGACCGGCTCGAGACCCGACCGATCAAGGGCACCGACCGCGATGCGTCGCGCTTGGTCACCTCGGCCAAGGACGCCGCGGAACACGTGATGATCGTCGACCTCGCACGCAACGACCTCGGGCGCGTCTGCCGTCCTGGCAGCGTGCAGGTGCCCGTGTTGATGGCCGTGGAGTCGCACCCCGGTCTCCACCATCTCGTCTCGACGGTCGTCGGCACGCGCCGACCGGCGATCGGTCTGGGTGATGTCGTCCGCGCGCTGTTCCCGGCGGCATCGATCACCGGCGCGCCCAAGCCCCGCGTGATGCAGGCCATCGAGGATCTCGAACCGATCCGGCGCGGCGTCTACTGCGGGGCCGTCGGTTGGATCGCCCCGGCCGCGCGACGAGTGGAGCTCTCGGTGGCGATCCGCACGTTCACCGTCACCGCGCGCCACACCGACCTCGGGGTCGGTGGCGGCATCGTCGCCGACTCCTCGGCGGCGGACGAGTGGGACGAGACCGCGCTGAAGGCCGCCCGCCTCCTCGAGGTTGCCGCGGGCGCGATCCGTGAGGAGGCGAGCCGGTGATCATCTGGTTCGACGGCGCGCTCGTGCCGCTCGCGCAAGCACGCCTCTCGCCGCTCGACCGCGGCGTGACGGTCGGCGACGGCGTGTTCGAGACGATTCGCGTCTACGACGGGCACCCGTTCGCGTGGCGCCGCCACCACGACCGCCTCGTCGTGTCGGCGACCGCGCTCGGGCTCGAGGTTCCCGGCTCCGCTGTACTGCGCGCCGCCGCCGAGGCGGTGCTCGACGCGAACGCGCTGGGCGAGGCGCGGCTGCGGATCACGGTCACCGGTGGCGAGGGCCCGCCCGGGTCGAGCCGTGCGGGTGCGGTCGCCCATGCCTGGATCGTCGCGTGGCCCTTCACGCCGTCGACGACGACCGCCGACGTCGTGATCGCGCCCTGGACCCGCAACGAACGGTCCGCGACCGCCGGCCTCAAGACCGTGTCGTACGCCGCCAACGTGCGCGCCCTCGCCTACGCGGAAGCCCACGGCGCGGCCGAGGCGATCTTCGCGAACACCGCCGGCAACCTCTGCGAGGCGACGGGCTCCAACGTGTTCGTCGTGCACGACGGCGTGCTGCGCACCCCACCGGCGTCGGCCGGTGTGCTGTTGGGTGTCACCCGCGGCCTGCTGCTCGAGCTCGCCGCGGGTCTCGGCATCGATGCTCGCGAAGAAGACATCCCGATCGCGGCGCTCGCCCGCGCCGACGAGGCGTTCCTCTCGTCGACCACGCGGCAGGTCCAGTCGATCGCCCGGGTCGACGGCGTCGTTCTCGCCGCCGCACCCGGTCCGATCGCGGCCACGCTCGCGGCTGCGTTCGCCGAGCTCGCCGCCCGCGACCTCGATCCGTAACCGCAAGGCCGGTATGCGTTCGCTGCTCGTCGATCCGGCGCCCCTGCGCCGGAACCCCGACTTCCGTCGTCTGTTCACGGCCCGGGCCGTGTCGTTCGTCGGATCGATGGTCACCTTCGTCGCGTTGCCGGCACAGGTCTTCGCGCTCACCGGCTCGTCGTTGCAGGTCGGGTTGCTCGGCGTCGCCGAGTTGGTACCGCTCGTCGGCGCGGCCCTCTACGGCGGCGCCCTCGCCGACCGGGTCGATCGGCGGCGGCTCGTCGTGACGTGCGAGTTCGCGATGGCGTTGTGCACGGCGCTGCTCGCGTGGAACGGCGCACGGGGCGACGACGCCCACCTGTGGGTCCTCTACGTGTTCGCCGCGGTGGCAGCGGTGTTCGACGGCCTCCAACGCCCTGCCATCGAGGCGCTCAACCAACAACTGGTCGCCGCCGAGCACATCACCGGAGCGAACGCGCTCAACTCGATGTTGTTCTCGACCGGAATGATCGTCGGCCCGATCGTCGGCGGCGTGATCGTGAGCGCGGCCGGGTTCGGCTGGGCGTTCGGCGTCGACACCGCGACGTTCGTGCTCGGCGGAATCCTCGCGTCACGGCTCCCGCCGCGCCGCGCCAGGCGCGCCGACGACGAGATCCCGGACTCGCCGCTCGCCGACATCGGGATCGGGCTCCGCTACGCGTGGCGGCGCAAGGACCTGCTCGGGAGCTACCTCGTCGACGTCAACGCGATGGTGTTCGGCATGCCCCTCGCCCTGTTCCCCGCGATGGCGGTCGACCTCGGCGGCCGCGGCACGCTCGGATTCCTCTACGCCGCGCCGGGGATCGGGTCGTTGGTCGCGAGCGCGTTCGGCGGGAGCATCCCCCGCCGTGTCCGACGGCACGGCATCGGCCTGCTGTGGGCGGCGGCGGGCTGGGGCCTGGCCGTGACCGCGTTCGGATTCGCTCGTGACGTCTGGCTCGCCGTGGCGCTGCTCGCCGTCGCCGGCGGTGCCGACATGATCAGCGGCCTGTTCCGCATGGCGATCTGGAACCATTCGATCCCCAACGAGATGCGCGGCCGGCTCGCGGGCATCGAGATGATCAGCTACTCGGCGAGCCCGCCGCTCGGCAACGTCGAGTCGGGGCTGATCGCCGCGGCGACGAGCGTGCGGACGTCGGTCGTTTCGGGTGGCGTCGCGTGCGTCGCGGTCGGCGGCCTGATCGCGATCGGACTACCCGCGCTCCGCGCCTATCGCGCCCCGGACATGGACGACATCGCCCGCCGCGACCTCCCGGACACCTGATGCCGTCTCGACCGCGAGGTGGCCGGCCGCGGTGATCGCGATTGCCCGCCCGGTGAAGGTCTCCGCGGCGAGTTCGACCCGTACCTCGGCGCCGAGCGTCGCGGACGCGCGCTCGGCCGCCGCCCGCACCCGTTCGATGCCGCCGGGGGCGGCGACGATCTCGAGCCAGCCGTGCCAGCGGCGCAGCCACGCGACGAGCAGTCCGTGGCGCGTGGGGATCGCCGCGCGCGCAAGTGGTTCGACGGGCGCGCCCGCGAGCGAGATCGCGGTGGCGATCCCGACGAGCTCGTCGGGGACGGCGGGCCAATCCACGTTGAGGCCCATGCCGAGCACGAGCGCGTCGCCGGTGGTCTCGGCGAGCAGCCCCGCGAGCTTGCCGGCCGGCAGCACGAGGTCGTTGGGCCACTTCAACCGCGGTCGCACCGCGCCACGAGTCGCGCGGTCGACGGCCTCGGCCGCCGCGAGACCCGCGGTGGTCGTGAGGAGATGCCAGTGCTCACGCGGGATCGACGGCCGAAGCAAGACCGAGACGAGGAGCGATCCGCCGGGAGGCGCGGTCCACGTCCGGTCGAGGCGCCCACGGCCCGCGGTCTGTGCGTCGGCCACGACGACCCGGCCCGCAGCGCACCCGGCCCGGGCCGCGTCGAGGAGCACCCGGTTGGTCGAGTCGATCTCGGCGTGCCATTCGACCGGGCCGAACCGCGTGCCAGCGAGCGCCGCAGCGAGGTCGGGCGTGCCGAGGTCGGGCATGCCGGCGTCGGGCGCGACGGCGTCGGGTTCGGTTCCGTGACGTTTGGCGGTGGGCTCGGGCATCACCCGTAGGATACGGAGCCAATTTCGCCGGAGCGCCGGAGGCCTCGTGCTGAGCACGATCCTGATCGCCAACCGCGGCG
>SXJQ01000155.1 GCA_005779345.1 Actinomycetota bacterium | reverse complement strand
CTGATGGGGTGAATCCGTGATGCAGAGCGATGCAGAGCGGTGCAAGGTGACGCAGATCGGTGCCGACGGACGACCGCCCACCGGCACGGCGACATTAGCACTCACCCTGCCAGAGTGCTAACCGGCGGGCCGGCGGCACCGCGGGGATGCGAACCGGATCAGGTCCCCGGCAGCGCGAGATTCGGCGTCGCCCCACCCGCGAGACCGGTCGGGCCGTCGTTGCGGAGTCGGTGCCAGCCGGCCGCGCCCACCATCGCCGCGTTGTCGGTGCACAACGCCCGCGCCGGGATCACGCTGCGCAGTCCCGCCCGCGCCGCGTCTGCCGCGACGCGCGATCGCAGGGCCGAGTTCGCGGCCACGCCGCCGCCGATCACGATCGTCTCGATCCCGGTGTCGAGCGCGGCGCGGAGCAACTTCGTCGCCAACACGTCGACGACCGCGGCCTGGAAACTCGCGGCGACGTCGGCGACGGCCTGATCGGGATGGCGTCGTCGGTGTTGCACGACCGCCGTCTTCAGCCCCGAGAACGAGAAGTCGTATTGACCCGAACCGAGGTGACCCGAACCGAGGTGACCCGACCCGAGCATCGGACGCGTGAACCGGACTGCGTCGGGATCTCCTTCGGCGGCGAGCCGATCGATCACCGGACCGCCCGGATACCCGAGTCCGAGCAGACGCGCGACCTTGTCGAACGCCTCGCCGGCGGCGTCGTCGACCGTGCCGCCGAGGCGTCGGTAACGACCGTGATCGTCCATGGCGATGAGGAGCGTGTGGCCCCCCGACACGATGAGGTGCAGGCACGGCGGTTCGAGGGTCGGGTCCTCGATCAGCGCGGCATACATGTGCGCTTCGTGGTGGTGGACCCCGATGTACGGGCGGCCGGTCGCCAACGCCAGTGCCTTGGCGGCGCTCACCCCGACGAGCAGCGCGCCAGCGAGGCCCGGTCCGTGCGCGGCCGCCACCGCATCGATCGCGGCCAGTTCGACACCGGCACCCGCGAGCGCACGGGCGATGACCCCGTTGATCGACTCGACGTGCGCGCGACTCGCGATCTCGGGGACGACGCCGCCGAATTGCGCGTGGAGATCCGCCTGCGTCGCGACGATCGACGACCGGATCCGCCGTCCTCCCTCGACGACGGCGGCCGCCGTCTCGTCGCACGACGACTCGATCGCGAGCACCAACGTGCGCGCGTGTACCGGCAGACCCCGGCCGCCGACGTCGCGGGGATTCACTGCCGGTTCTCGAGCCCGTCGAGCAGCCGCGCGTAGTCGTCGGAATCGACACCGTGGGCCCACATGATCAACGCGTCCTCGGTGCCGGCGGCATCCTGGTAGTACCCGGTGCGGACACCGACCGGAGCGAAGCCGAACTTCCGGTAGAGCGCCTGCGCGGCGCGATTCGAGAGGCGGACCTCGAGGGTCAGGGCCTCGGCGCCGCGCACCCGGGCCTCGCGCGCCAACGCGAGCAGCAGGCGCGCGCCGATCCCGTGGCGCTGGCGCTGCGGATCGACGGCGATCGTCGTGATGTGTCCGTCGGTCATCGTCATCATCAAGCCGCCGTAGCCGACGACATCGCGTCCGATCCGCGCGACGAGGTACGTGCGGGTCTCGCGCAACGCGAGTTCGCTCTGGAACAACGCAACCGACCACGGTCGCGGATATACCTGCAACTCGATCGCCTGCACCGCCTTCACGTGCCTACGCCGCATCGGTTCGATGACGACGCCGTCACCATCGGCGCGCGACACGGGACCGTCGCGCTGCTCCGGGTGGGCGAACCGCGGATCGCGATCGGCTGCCGCGGCCATCACGCCCCCCGTCGATCGCGCGCGAGCTCCGCGTCGGAGCGACGGAGGTAGAGGGGGACGACCTCGGCCGCCGCCACCACCTGACCGCGGGCGAAGCGCGCCGCGGCGAGCTCGACCAGCGCGGCGAGATCGGGCGTCGCATGGCCCGGCCCGGCGAGCGCGACGAGGTCGTGGTCGTCGAACACCGAGCGGAATCGCAGCGCGCCATCGCCGCAGAGCAGCGCGCTCCGGCCCCGCGCCGTCAGTTCCGCTTCGAGGTCGGTCGGTGTGGCGAGCGAGTAGTCGGAAACACGCTGAACCCCGCCCGGAACCGGCCGGTACAGCGCGAAGTACACCTCGTTGCGGCGCGCGTCGATGAGCGGCACGACGAGATCGGCCGCGGCATGGCGGAGCGGATACGCGACGAGATCCAGACTCGGAACGGCGACGAGCGGCACGCCGAGCGCGAGGCCGAGCACCTTCGCGGTGGTCACGCCGACCCGCAGCCCCGTGAACATCCCCGGCCCGATCCCGACCGCGATCGCCGACACGTCGGCGAGCGCGATCCCGGCCTGGTCGCAGACCCACTCGATCGCCGGCGCGAGCTGCTCCGCGTGCCGCGGCGGACCGACACTCGCCCGACCACCGAGCTCGATCGCACCGAGCTCGACCGCGCCGAGCACGCCCTCGCCGTTGCCGAGTGCCACCCCCCCGCGCCGGGTGGCGGTGTCGATCGCGAGCAGCAGCACCTCAACCACCCGCGGGATGCAGGCGATGCGCGAGGGCCGTCGCGACCGATCGCGCGCGCGTGTGCCAATGGGGTCCGTGCACCGAGACGCGCAGCAGTCGATCGTCGGGGGCGATCGACTGATCGCGCGTGGGGCCGAGGTCGACCGG
>SXJQ01000154.1 GCA_005779345.1 Actinomycetota bacterium | reverse complement strand
GCGTCCTTGTCGGGCGACAGGTTCACGACACAGTTCGAGATGATCACGTCGACCGAGCCGTCGGGGAGCGGGATGTCTTCGATCGTGCCGAGCAGGAACTCGACGTTGCTCACGCCCGCCTCGGCTTGATGACGGCGAGCGAGGTCGAGCATCTCGGGGGTCATGTCGAGCCCGTATGCACGACCGGTCGGCCCGACGCGGCGCGCCGACAACAGCACGTCGATGCCTCCGCCGGAGCCGAGGTCGAGCACGATCTCGCCGGGGAGGAGATCCGCGAGCATGGTCGGGTTCCCGCAGCCGAGCGACGCGACGAGCGCCCCTTCCGGCAGCGCCGCCGCCTCGTCGCCGCGATAGAGAGCACGGCCGATCAAGTCCGAGGACCCCTGCGTCGGGCCACAACACCCCGACGACCGAGCCGCCTGGGCGTAGTGCTCTCGAACTGCCGTGCGGATCTCGTCGTCTCCGGGAGCCATCGATCTCCCCTCCGACCGGCCGCCCGGCCGGTGCTGCGTGCATCGCACGATACGAACGTGTGCCGTCGGCCAATAGGGCCGAAGGCCCCGACGCAACGTCGCAATGCCGGCGTTAGCGTCGCGGCGACGCGTCATCCCAGATGGCTTCGCCGGGACGCTGCCGATCGACGCTGCGTGTCGAGAGATCCTCTCCGGGCTGGCCCGGGGGCCCTTCATGGTGATCCCGGGTCGCAGGGCGCGCCGCGCGGCACGCATCACGCGCCTTCTGCCGGATCGCGTGAGCGAGGCGCTCGCCGACCGGATCGTGCAGCGGGCGCTGACCGAGGCCCAGACCCCGACGGAGGCCGCGGCCCAGCCCGAGGCCGCGGCCCAGCCCGAGGACGTGGGCCAGACCGAGCACGCGGCGAGGTGACCTCCGTCCCTGGTCGGGCGGCGGGGCCGTCGTGATACTCGGACGATGACCTCCGAACCGAAGCTCGGGACGGTCGGCGAGCTTCTGATGCGGTGCCTGCATCTCGAGGGTGTCGACTTCATGTGCGGCATCGTCGACGGCGCGCACATCCCGTTCGTCGTGCACGCCCCCGACTACGGAATCCAGTATGTGAACGCGCGCCACGAAGAGGCCGCGACGCACATCGCGGAGGCGTACTCCCGGATCGTGCATCGTCCGAGCGTGGTCATCGGCAACCCCGGCCCGGGCGGCGCCAACATGCTCGCCGGCCTCACGAGCGCGCACGCCGAGGGGCATCCGGTCGTCGCGCTCGCGTGCACGCGTCGGAGCGCGACCACCCAACCCGATCGTGGCGGCGCCTGGCAGGCCACCGATCTGGTCGCGATGGCCGAGCCGATCACGAAGTACGCGGCGCTGATCACGCGCCCCGACCGGGTGCCCGAGATGGTGCGCGCGGCGTTTCGGGCGGCGACGACCGGGCGCCCGGGGCCGGCCTTCCTCGCGATCCCCGACGAACTGCTCGCCGAGACGATCGACACGTCGACGTTGCGCCTCACCCCTGCGGCACGCAATCGCGTCGTCGACCTCGGGCCGGGCGACCCGGCAGCGATCGAGCAAGCCGCCGACTGGCTCGCCGGCGCGCAGCGACCGTTCATCTTCGCCGGCAAGGGCGTGCTCTGGGCCGAAGCGTCGGCAGCACTCGTCGAGTTGGGGGATCACCTCGGAGCAGGGATGAGCACGAGCCTCGGAGCGCGGGGCGTGATTCCCGAAGACCATCCGCACTACTTCCATCTGTTCGACATGCAGACGACCCGCGTCGTCCGCGACGACGCCGACGTCGTGCTCGTCGTCGGCGCACGTCTCGGCGAGTACGACGGCTGGGGGATGCCTCCCGCGTGGGGTGATCCAGGTCGCCAACGCACGATCCAGATCGATTGCGATCCGCTCTCGATGGGACTCAACCGACCGGTCGATCTTCCGATCGTGGCCGACGCGCGCAGCGCGCTCGACGCGCTCGTCGCCGCGGTACGAGCGCGCGGCGAACCGCGCTCGACGATGGTCGACGAGGCGAAGTACGCCGCGCTGCACGCGGACACCGTTGCGAACGGAGCTTCGTACGTGCTCGCCGCGGCCGGCGACGGGGTCAATCCCGGCCAGATGGTCATGGCCGTCCGCGATGCATTCGCCCGCGACGCGATCACGGTGGTCGACGGCGGCAACACCACCTTGTGGGCGGTCGCGCTCAACCCCATCTTCGAGCCGGATTCGTTCCTCTACTCCGTGAAGATGGGGTATCTCGGCACCGGGTTGCCGTTCGCGATCGGCGCGAAGCTCGCCGCGCCGGATCGGCCCGTGTACTTGCTCAGTGGCGACGGCGCGTTCGGGTTCAACGTGATGGAACTCGAGACCGCGTTGCGGGCGGGCGCGCCGGTGGTGTGCATCGTCGCGGTCGACGGTGGGTGGGGGATGGAACGCAGCGCGTATCGCCAGAAGGGCATCGCCGCCGCCCGCTTCCAGGGGACCGACCTCTCCTCGGAGACGAGGTACGACCTCGTCGCCACGGCGATCGGCGGCCACGGTGAATACGTCGCGACGATCGCGGAACTTCGGCCGGCGCTCGACCGGGCGGTGGCGTCGGGCAAGCCGGCCGTGGTGCACGTGCGGGTCGACCCGGAACTCAACGTGAACGCGATCGGTTACGAGCAGTTCCAGTACAGCCGCACCCTCTGATCGGTCGCGCCGTTGCGGCGCGACCGAACGCACGGGGAGGATTCATGGGGAGTTCCACCGAACGAACGCCGGGCGGCGCCGCCCGGGCCGACGGAGTTGCGCGGTTGAGCGGGCTCGACACCGTCTTTCTCGCGGCCGAGCGTCCCGGGGCAGCGCTGCACACGATGGCCGTGCTCGTCCTCGATCCCGCGACCATTCCCGGCGGCTACGACTTCGAGCGATTCCGCACGACGATCGCGCGAAGCGCGGCGACGATTCGTCCACTCGTGCGGCGACTCGTCGCTGCGTCGCTTCCGTGGCAACGACCGATCTGGCAGACCGTCGAGTCGCTGCGGATCGAGTCGCACGTGTTCCGCGCGACGCTGCCCGCGCCCGGCGACCGCGCCCTCCTCGCGCAGTTCGCCGCGAAGATCGACGAAGTGCCGCTCGACCGTCGCGTGCCGCTGTGGGAGATGCACGTGGTGGACGGTCTGGCCGACGGGTCGATCGCGATCGTCTGCAAGCTGTCGCACGCGCTGATGGACGGCGTGGCGGGCATGGAGTTCATGGGCTCGTTCTTCAGTACCGAACCGGATTCGAGCGGCGAATCCCTCGACGACGCCGACGCCGGAGAGGGAGCACCACCGACCGAGCCGGCCGCGGTCGGGAGCGATCTCGGGATCGTCGGTCTCGCCCGCGATGTCGCCGTCGACCTCGCGTCGCTCCCGACTCGAGTCGCCCGGGCGTTTGGCGAGCTGGCGATCGCCGCGGCGCACACTGCACGGACGGTCGGCCAACGCGGCTGGCAGAGCATCCCGGGATCGTCCGGCATCGGCGCGCCGCGCGTTCCCTGGAACGGCGCGTTGTCGTCGGAGCGGTCGATCGCTTTTGCCGAACTCGACCTCGACGCCGTGCGAGACGTCGCCCGCCGACGTGGCGTCCGAGTCAACGACGTGCTCCTCGCCGTCGTCGCTGCCGCACTCCGCGACCGCCTGCTGCGCGACGACGCGCTGCCCGACCGGCCGATGGTCGTCGCGATCCCCGTGTCGACGCACGAGGCCGAACCGGGCGCCGCGAACGCGCTGTCGGTGATGCTCGTTCCGGTCGCGACCGACATCGCCGATCCGATCGAACGGCTCGCGCTCGTCCATTCGGCGACCGAGCACGCGAAGGCGACGCACAACGCCGTCGGCCCGCAGTTGTTGATGACCATCGCCGACCTGATCCCGCCACCGCTGATCGGCGCCGGCGCGGCGATCCTCGTCGACGCGGTGGGTCCCGAGCGAGTGCCGCCGATCTGCAATTTCATGCTCTCGAACGTCGCCGGACCGCCGCTCCCGCTCTACCTCGCGGGCGCCCACCTCCGGGCGCTGTTCCCGATCGGTCCGATCTTTCCCGGGATGGGCCTCAATGTGACGGCGGTGAGTTGCGAGCACAGTGTCGGGTTCGGGCTCGTGACGTGTCCGGCGGTGCTGTCCGACCTCTGGTCGATCGCCGACGACCTCCCGAAGTACCTGGCTGAACTCATGACCGAACGAGAGGCGGACATCATGGCCGTGGACCCCGAGCCGACGAGACCCTCGCGAGCCTCGTGACCCGCCACCCCGAACTCGCACCGGTGTTCGACCGACTCGGACTCGACTACTGCTGCGGTGGTGGTCGCACGCTGGGCGACGCCGTCGCGGCCGCCGCCGCCTGGACCGACCTCGGACCGGCAGCGCTCGTCGACCACATCGAAGCAACCCACCACATCTACCTCGCCGACGCCCTCCCGCGCCTCGAGGCGCTCGCGACGAAACTCGTCGGCATCGCGGCGGAAGACGCCGTCGCCGAGACGAATACCCCCGGCTGAGCCGCGGGCGGCGGCGAGGCCGTCGCGCGACCGACCGCCACGACCGCACGCGCCCGCTGCGCCGAGGCGCTATGCGGCGACGGGTTCCCCGTCGCCGGAGCTGCCCGAGCCGGAGCTGCCCGAGCCGGAGCTGCCCGAGCCGGAGCTGCCCGAGCCCGAGTTGTCGTCGGGGTCGTCGGCCGGGTCTTCGGCGTGGTCGTCGCTCGGACCGGAGTTGTCGTCGGGGTCGTCGGCCGGGTCTTCGGCGTGATCGGCTTCGTCGGGGTCGTCGGTCGGGTCTTCGGCGTGATCGGTCTCGTCGGGGTCGTCGGCGTCGTCGTCGTCGCTCGGCCCCGAGTTGTCGTCGTCGCTCGGCCCCGAGTTGTCGTCGTCGCCGTCGGCGTCGTCCGGGTGGGAGTGGTCCGACCCGTCGCCGCTGTCGTCGTCGGTGTCGTTGTCGGGCACGGAGTCGTGGGTGCCCGGGTCGTCGGAATCGCTCGATCCGGGGTCGCCGCCGGATGCGCCGCCGGGGTCGTCGTTCCCCGAGCCGGGCGTCCCGTTGCCCGCCGGCGCGTCGTCGCCGGTCGGTTCGTGCGCCTCGGGGGTCGGGACGAAGCCCAGGCCGATCCGGTCGGCCACACGCGCGACCTCGCGCTGCATCGAGTCGGGGAGCGCACCCGCCGACGCGAAGCCACCGAAGGCGAGCGTTGCTCCACCGACGGCCGCGGCGAACGCGAAGCGAACACGGCTCAGAGTCCGGGCTTCGATGGGGCGGATCGCAGGCGACAGCGAGGGGCGTGCGGGTTCGCCGGCGAAGACGTGGCGCAGATCGGCGACGAAGGCCGAGACCTCGGCGAGGTCGTCGCGGTCGGCGGGAGTCCGCCCCTGCAACACGGCCTCGATGGTGCCGTCGGAGCGTCGGTGTGGGAACCGCATACTCGGGTGATCGCCGCGGCGGCTCATCGGGTTACGCCTTCGGGAGGATTTCCGGTTATGCCTTCGGGAGGATTCCGGGTGACGCCATCTGGCGGAATCGCCTCGAAGATCTTGCGGAGTGATCGCACGGCCCGGTGTTGGAGCAGTTTCACCGCGCCGGCCGAGCGCCCGACGGCTTCGGCGGTCTGCTCGATCGACAGGTCTGCGACGGTACGGAGCAGCAGCACCTCTCGTTGGGCTGCCGGCAACCGGTCGAGGATGGCGCGGAGTTCCTCGGCGCGTTGTGCGGCGAGTGCGTCTGCCTCGGGGTCGGAACCGAACCCCGTGCTCGCGCCGTCGACCCCGTCGAGGGATTCGGTGGGGCGTTGCCGGCGTCGATGGTCGACGATCCGGTGGTGGGCGATGGTGAAGACCCACGATCGGAACTGCGCTTCGGATCCCGAAAAGCGAGGGAGGCCGGAGTGAGCGGCGAGCAAGACGTCGGAGCGGAGGTCGTCGGCCGCGTCTTGGACCTGGGCGCGGAGGTAGCCGTCGAGTCGGGGGATCAGTGGTCCGACGAGCCGCTCGAAGGCGCGTCCGTCGCCGGTGGCAGCGGCGCGCACGGACGCGGCGAAGGAGCCTTGGTCGACGGCGGAGGTCGCGGTCACGAACGACCTATCGGCATCCGGAGCGAGCACCGAGAGGGGCAATGCTCCCCGAGCGGGCTTCCCGATCGGCGGTCGCCGTCTTCGCGGAGTCCGCCGGGCCCGACGAGGTGGCGGCGAGCATCCCGATCGTGGGGGGAGGTGCCGAGCAGTCGTGCGTACCTGCGGTGCATCGTTGGTCCCTTCGGGAGCTCTCCGACGGGTGATCGTGTGCGGAACCGGAACGGTTATCGCGCGCGTCGCGATCTCGCGGTCTGTGACGGCGGGCACCGCGGGCTCCGCGACCGCGCCGCGCGAGGCTCGCTTAGCATCCGGTGATGGCGGCCGCGGGGCGACGGACGAAGTCGACGGCCGCTCCGGCGCGGGCGAGGCTCGGTCGTTCGGAGCGTCGTGCGGCGATCGTCGCGGCCGCCGCTGGCGTGTTCGAGGTCGGCGGGTACGCGGCGGCCTCGATGGTCGACATCGCCGCGGCTTCCGCGGTGTCGCACCTGATCGTGTACCGCCACTTCGAGTCCAAGCACGCGCTGTACGACACCGTGCTCGAGGGTGCGCGCCGCACGCTCGAGGCGCGTCTCGCGTGGCCGGGCGCGATCGGACGCTACGGACCCACCACCGCAGCCGTGCTCGATGCCGCTCGTGCCGACGTCGCCGGGTTCCGGGTGCTCTGGCGCCATGCGGCCCGCGAGCCGGAGTTCGCGCACCACAGCGACGCCGCCCGAGTGGCGATGGTCGCGCGCGCCATCGACGCACAAGCGCCGATCGTCGCCGGGCACCGAGCCGGCTGGGCGGCACGCGCGACCGTCGCCTTCGTGGTCGACGCGGTACTCGCTTGGGTCGAAGACGGCGATCCCGGCCTCGATGCGCGCTTCGTCGCCGCGACCGATGCTGCGATGCGCGCGGGTGTCCGCAGCTGGGCGAAGCCGGTCTGACCGCTCGGAGGTTCCGTCGACGAGGCCACGGCCGTCGGTCGCCGTCGGCACGCCAGCCGAGTCGTCAGGCCCGTGCGTCTGCCTCGTAACCGGCCGGGACCCAACTGGGTTCGCGGCGTTGCATGAACGCCTCGAAACCTTCGATCATCTCAGCGCTTCCGATCGACGCGTCGAAACTCATCCGGTCGAGGTTGCCGTAGCGTTCGTTCACGATCCGCTTCATCTGCCAGCGAGCCTCGGGCGCGCCGCGCAGGACCTCCCGCATCACCTCCTCGCCAGCCGCCGTGAGATCGTCGTGCGCGACGACGCGCGCGATCAACCCCATCGCGAGCGCCTCCGCCGCGTCGAATCGCCGGGCGGTGAGGATCAGGTCGCGGGCTCGGGCAACCCCGACGTGGGCGGGGAGGTAGGCGGCGTAGTTCGCGTCGACCACGCCGCGTCGCACCTCGGGGACGCGAAACGTCGCTCGGTCGCTGGCGATGGCGATGTCGGCGACGAGGGCCGTGAGGAGGCCGCCGCCCTGGCACAACCCGTTCACCAGAGCGACGACCGGCTTGCGCGAGTTGCGGATCGCCTCGAACGGCACGATCTCGTTCCCGAACGCCGCGGCGGCCTCGAGGCCGAACGTGCCGTCGGCGTGGTCGCCGCCCATCTCGCCACCGGGACAGAACACATCGCCGGTGCCCGTGAGCACGAGCGCATGCAACGTCGGTGAGCCATTGACGATCTGGACGGCGCGCCGAACGCCGACGTACATGCTCGCCGTCATGGCGTTGCGTCGCTCGGGTCGGTCGATGGTGCAATGGGCCACGCCGCGCTCGACGCGCCAGTGCAAGAACGGGGTGCCGAGATCGACGGTCATGGGAGGACTGCCTTTCGATCGATCGCCTCGGCGCGTCGGGAAGTCACGCCAGGCGCTTGCTGACATCTTCGCCCGCGGCGATCTTCGCCCGGTAGTCGTCGAGCCACCGATGGAAGCGGTCGCCCTCCTGGCGGTCGGCGTCTTGCCGTGGGTAGGCAGGGATCTCGTACCCGGTGTCGAGCGGCGGATGGTCGGCCGCGGGCTTGCGCGCCATGACAGCCGCGATCACCGGTTCGAGGCGTGCGGACTTGTCGCGTTGCTGTCGGTGGTCGCGCTCGAGGAACTCGGGCAGTACCTCGCGGCCGAACAACTCGAGCGACTCCATGATGTGCTCGTGGCGGTTGCGTCCCGCCGAGCACGACAGGATCACCTGGTCGACCCCGACCGCCTCGTAACGCCGCAGGTATTCGCGGACCTGCTGTGGTGTGCCGGTCGCGCCGCGCAGACCCGACGTGCCCTGTTGGACGACTTTGGCGCCGAGCACGCCGGCGTTGCCGGCGGCCAATGCGACCGCCTCGGGGTCGAATCCGCGCTCCGCTCGACGTTCTTGGTATTCGGCCCAGAGGTCGCCGGCTCCGGGCCGGTGACGCCCGAACACGTAGTAGTGCCCGAGCGAGTATCCGATGAAATTGACGCCCTCGGCGCCTCGCCGGACCGCCTCGCGCTCGTCGTCGTGGCAGAAGAACCCGGTGACGCACGCGAGGTTCGCGTTCACGGCGTCGCCGATCGGCACACCCTCGTTCGCAAGGGTCTCGTAGTAGTCGTCGACCCAGACCTTCGCCTCCTCGGGATCGAAGAAGGCGAACGAGAGTGCGCCGATCCCGCGCTGCGCCGCGAGCTGGATGGTCTCGCGCCGCGTGCACGCGACCCACACGGGTGGATGGGGTGTCTGGATCGGCTTCGGCACGACGTTGCGGGGAGCGAGCTGCACGTGGTTGCCGGCGAAGCCCGTGAACGGTTGCTCGGTGAGGCAACGCAGCGCGACGCGGGTGCCTTCGTCCCACATCGCACGCTTGTCGGCCGGATCCACTCCGAACGCGTCGAGCTCGGCGGCGGCGGATCCTTCGCCGGTTCCGAAGTCGACGCGGCCACCCGAGAGGATGTCGAGCGTCGCGATGCGTTCGGCCACGCGGGCGGGGTGGTTGATGGCGGGCACCGTGTGGACGATGCCGTGCCCGAGCCGGATGCGACGGGTGCGTTGCGACGCGGCCGCGAGGAACAGCTCGGGCGCGCTCGAGTGCGAGTACTCCTCGAGGAAGTGG
>SXJQ01000153.1 GCA_005779345.1 Actinomycetota bacterium | reverse complement strand
TCGTCGCGCAGGATCTTGCGCGGGATCGTCTCGCCCTCGATGCGGTCCATCACGAACCCAGAGCCGAGGTTGTCGCCGGGTTCGAGCAGCAAGCGCACCGTCGGTACCGGAACGCCGGCGGCCGCGGCCGCCGCAAGCAGGCCGTACTCGGTCGCGCGATCGGTCTGGCCCGCGAACGCCCCGGGGTCGCGGCGCAACACGAGCGCGTGAGTGACGCCGTCGCTGCTCGTCGCGTCGAACAGCCACGTCTCGCGCGACGCGCCACCGGACACCCGACGGGTCTCGCCGACCACGACACCCACACCGAGGAATCGCGCCACCGCGGGAGCGAGCGCAGCGGAGTCGAGACGGGCCATCGACCCGAGCATGACACCGCGGTGGTGGGATCCTCCACTCGCTGGCCGCTCGCGACGTCTCGGACCTGCCGGCCTCGGTACGCTCGCCACCGTGGACGACCGAACGAAGGGCGCGCGGCGTGTCCGCGACTCGCTCTCGGAGTTCATCGCCGGTGAAGCGGCATCGGGCGTGGTGCTCGTGGGCGCGGTGGTCGCCGGGCTGCTCTGGTTCAACCTGGCCGAGGGCTCCTACGCCGACGTCTGGCATCGCGCGGCGTTCGTCGACATCGCCTTCGTCCACGTCCACAAGGACATCGCCGGCTGGGTCGAGAGCGGTCTGATGACGCTGTTCTTCCTCGTGGTCGGACTCGAGCTCAAGCGCGAGCTCACGATCGGCGAACTGCGCGACCGGCGCGTCGCTGCGGTGCCGATCTACGCCGCGCTCGGCGGCATGGTCGTGCCCGCCGTGATCTACCTCGCGCTCACCGCCGGGACCGACGCGACCCGCGGCTGGGGGATCCCCGTCGCGACCGACATCGCATTGGTGCTCGGGATCCTCGCCCTGCTCGGTTCGCGCGTCCCGCCCGCGCTCAAGCTGTTCATGCTCACGCTCGCCGTGGTCGACGACCTGCTCGGAATCGGCGCGATCGCGGTCTTCTACACCGACGACCTCGCGCCGATCTGGGTCGTCGGTGCGGTGGCGGTGATCGTGGTCGGGACCGCGCTCGTGCGGCGGTTCCCGCGCGGGTCGTTGTTCGGGGCAGTCGCGATCGTCGCGTGGTACTGCACCTATCGGTCGGGGGTGAAGGCGCCGATCGCCGGCGCAGCCGTCGCGCTCGCGCTTCCCTCGGGCGAGATCCGGGGCCGCGAGCTCGCCGCGGAACTCGAGCACCGGCTCGTCCCGTGGTCGGCGTTCCTCGTGGTGCCGCTGTTCGGGCTGGCGAGTGCGGCGGTCGACGTCTCACCGACGGGACTGTCGCGCGCATACAGCGAACGCACGACGTGGGCGATCGTCGTCGCGGCGGTCGTGGGCAAGCTGGTCGGGATCGTCGTGGCGACCCGGTTCGCGGTGCGCGGTGGATGGCGAACGATCCCCGACGGGATCACCGGAACCCAGCTCACCGGGGCCGCGTTGCTCGGCGGCGTGGGCTTCTCGGTGGCGCTGTTCGTGTCGGGTGCCGCGTTCGCGGCGAGACCCGAATTCACCGAAGCGGCGCGGGCGGGGATCCTCACGGCCGCGGTGGTGGCTGCCGCGAGCGGAAGTTTGATCCTCACACTTTCTCCACACGGCCGGCGCGGGACCGACACTCCCGATACCTAGCCTGACCCCTCGTGACCGGTCGAACGATCGTCGTCGTCGAAGACGAGGCACCCATCGCCGATGCGGTGGCGGCGCGACTGCGGAGCGAGGGACATCGGGTCGAGGTCGCGTTCGACGGACCGTCGGGGGTCGCCCTCGTGGATCAGGTCGGCCCCGACCTCGTCGTGCTCGACATCATGCTCCCCGGGTTCGACGGCCTGGAGGTTTGTCGCCGGATCCAGCGTGAGCGTTGGGTCCCGGTCCTCATGCTCACGGCCCGCGACTCCGAAGCCGACACGATCATCGGGCTCGGGGTCGGGGCCGACGACTACCTGACGAAACCCTTCTCGGCGCGCGAGTTGGCGGCTCGGGTCGCCGCGCTGCTCCGACGCTCCGAGCGGGTGCATGCCTCGGGCCCCACGACCGGGACGGTGCGGGTCGGTTCGGTCGAGCTCGATGCTGCGAGCCGACGTGTCACGCTCGACGGTGCCCCGGTCCACCTCACGCCGACGGAGTTCGACCTGCTCCACTATCTGGCGGTGCGACCGTCGCGGGTTGCGACGCGTGAGGAACTCCTCGAACAGGTCTGGGGTTACGACATCCCGTCGGGCGGCCGCACGGTGGATTCGCACGTTCGTTCGATCCGCCGCAAGCTCGGTGCCGATGTCGTGCGGACGGTGCACGGTGTCGGGTACGCGGTCGAGGCGAGCGCATGAGCGTCCCGCATACGCCGCTCGAGCGGGTCTCGTCGCTCAAGCTGAAGTTGAGCATCGTGATCGGTGTCGCGGTCGGCATCACCGTCTTGGCATTCTGGGCCGGCGTGAAGGCGGGTGTCTGGCCCGGCATCGCCGGTATCGCCGCCGGGGCGGCGGCGCTCGCCGTGGTGTTCTGGCTCTCGCGGGGCCTGACGCGTCCCGTGCGCGAGATGGCTGCTGCCGCACACGCGATCACGCGCGGCGACTTCGGCGTCCGCGTCGCGGCCGAGAGTCGGCGCGACGAGATCGGCCAGCTCGCGCGCACGTTCAACCGGATGGCCGCCGAGCTCGCCGAGACCGACCGGTTGCGGCGTGATCTCGTTGCCAACGTGAGCCACGAGCTCCGGACACCGATCACCGCGCTTCAGGTGCACCTCGAGAATCTCGTCGATGGTGTCGAGGTCCCCGACCCCGACACGCTGCGCACGATGCTCGACCAGACCGTGCGACTCGGCCGTCTCGTGGAGCAACTGCTCGACCTGTCGCGGCTCGAGGCCGGCGTGGTGCCGCTCGACCTGCGACGGTTCGATGTCGAGTCGATGCTCAACGGCGCCGTCCGCGAATCGCGCCTGTCACGCTCGCCGGCCGATGTGTGGGTCGACGTGGAGCCGAAGGGTCTCGAGGGCGTCGGCGACGTCGAACGCCTCCACCAGGTGATCGCGAACCTCGTCGCGAACGCGTTGCGGTTCTCGCCCTCGGGTGGTCGCGTCGACGTGCACGCTCGCCGCAGCGAGCGCGGGATCGTGCTCGAGGTGAGCGACGAAGGACCCGGAATCGCGCCGGCCGAGGCCGAGCGGGTGTTCGAACGGTTCTACCGGGCCGACTCGGCGCGGTCGTCGGCCCAGGGCGGCGCCGGGCTCGGGCTCGCGATCGCCCGATGGGTGGTCGATCTGCACGGCGGCGCGATCCGCGCGGAACAGCGGGAGCCGCACGGCTGCCGCATGGTCGTTGCGCTCCCCGATCATCCCGAGATCGCCGCATGACGACGTCCACCGCTTCGCCACTTCTGCCGCACCTTCTCGATCAACCCGCGGGGCGCGCGATGCGCTCGACGCGATCTGCTGAAAGGAACCCCCACATGCTGTTGTCCTCCATCGACGATGCCCTGCGTCGGATTCGTCGCGGCGAGATGGTTCTCGTCGTCGACGACGAAGATCGTGAGAACGAAGGTGATCTCACGATGGCTGCGGAGTGGGTCACGCCCGACGCCGTCAACTTCATGTTGCGTTGGGCGCGCGGGCTCGTCTGCATGCCCTGCGACGGATCCGTGCTCGACGCGTTGGCGATCGGCCCGATGGTGCCGGCGACGGAGGCGACGACCGACACCGCGTTCTGCGTGACCATCGACCACGTGCACGCGGGGTCGGGGATCGGCGCCGGCGATCGCGCGCTCACGATCCGTCGCGTGTTGGACCCGCGCAGCACCACCGCGGACTTCTTGCGCCCGGGCCACGTGTTCCCGTTGCGCGCCAAGCCGGGAGGGGTGCTCGAACGCCGCGGTCACACCGAGGCCGCGGTCGACCTCGCTCGGCTCGCCGGGCTCCCACCGGTCGCGGTGATCTGCGAGGTGCTGCACGACGACGGCTCGCCCGCGCGTATCCCGTACCTCGAGCTGTTCGCGCAGGAACACCGCATCGCGGTGATCTCGGTGGAGCAACTCGCGGCCTATCGCAGCGAGCGTGAGTCGGAGACGCAACCGGGCATGTTGCTCTGAGGCGGCCGCCACACGCGGGTCGCGGCGCGAAGCTCGTGGTCAGCCCTCGAGACCGACGGGTTGACCGTCGATCATCTGGTCGAGGTACTCCGACAGTCCGTAGCCGGGGTGATCGACGGCGTCGCAGCGCCATTCGGTCATGCCCTCCGAGATCCGGGTCACGAGCTTTTCGCCGTCGGGCGTCGTGCGCCGGTTGCGCAGGGGGATGAGGTTGAGGACCGTCCCCGAGATCGCGTACGTGCCTTCCGCGGTCGTAGCCGTGGCTTCCAGCGATCGGTGGTAGCTGTCGCCATCGGTCCAGTCGGTGTGGATGGTCGCCTCGCGGATGTGCTCGTAGGCGCCGTCGCGCAGGATCATGCCGCCCATTCGTCGTGAGCCATCGCGGCTGGTGATCACGCTCACGACGAACCCGAAGTCGGGCCCGAAGTTGGCGGTGAGCCAGCGGTAGTACCACGGCGCCGACCAGAAGCGCGGCCCCCACGAGTGGTCGCGGAGTCCGAAGCCGTCGACCTGCCACTCGTCGGATCCGACGCGGATGCGACCGCTGACCGACATGTGCTGCTCGTAGTGACCACGAGCGAACCCACCCGAGTGGTCCTGTTCGAGCGCTGAGCCGTCGTCGTTCACGGGTTCGCCGCCATACATCGGTGAGACCCCGCGGTGGGTCCATTCGACCTCGCACTCGTCCCACGGGTTCTCGGTGAACGCGCGGCGCGGGTCGGCCATCTGCAGCGGTTCGTCGAGGAGGCAGACCTTGCCCGTGTAGGTCGTGCGCAGTTCCTCGAACGGCGTGACGACCTCGAAACGCGTGCCGCCGGCGTCGAACGCGTCGTTGTTCGCGATCTCGGGCCGCTTGTAGACGAAGGCGACGCGCCCGTCGGGGAGGTACAGGCACGTCGTGAGTTCCGCGTACCCCTCGTTCGCGCGGTTGCCGAGACGCAGGAACCCACCGACGCGCGCTTCGGGGTCGTAGCAGTTGAAGTACATCGACTCGTTGAAGTTCGACGCCGCCTCCAACGGGTGCATGTATTCGTCGGTCGGCTCCAGGCGGATCTTCACGGTCGTGCTCCTCGGTGGGTTGTGCGCCGCGCGGTCGCGGTGGCTTTGGGGGAAGTGCTGTGGCGCGGGTGGGCGTGCCGTCGGGTGCGTGCAAGGATGCCCGTTCATGACGACCGTGAGCCAGCCCGCACTCACCGAGATCGCCGACGGTCTCCTGTTCCCCGAGGGCCCGGTGTGGATGCCCGACGGCACCCTGTACGTGACCGAGCTCGGCGGGGCCTGCGTGACCCGTATCGCCCCCGACGGCACCAAGGCCCGGCTGTCGGACAACGGCGGATCGCCGAACGGTCTCGCGATCGGTAGCGACGGCGCGCTGTGGTGCGCCAACAGCGGCGGCTGGGACTTTCAGGAGCTGATGGGCCTCCGGATCCCCGTCACCGAATTGCCGGCCCACCACAGCGGTGGCCGGCTCGAGCGCATCGACCTCACGACCGGGGTCGTCGAGGTCGTGTGCCGCGAGGTCGGCGGCAACGCGCTCGTCGGTCCGAACGATCTGGTCGTCGACGCCGCGGGCGGGATCTGGTTCACCGACCACGGCCGCAACGCCGGGCGGGTGCATCACAACGGCGGCCTCTACTACCGCGCGCCCGACGGCGCGGTCAGCGAGGTCGTGTTCCCACTCGACTCGCCGAACGGGGTGGGGCTCTCACCCGACGGCGCCACCGTGTACGTGGCCGAGACCCACACCGGACGCGTCTACGCCTGGAACGTGATCGGGCCGGGCCGACTCGAGTTCGCGAATCCGCTCGGCGGATCCGGCGGTCGGCTCGTCGCCGGACTCCCCGGCGGCCAGTTGTTCGATTCCCTCGCGATCGACGCGGACGGCAACGTCGTGGTGGCGACGCTCGTGACGGGCGCGTTGTCGGTCATCGCTCCCGACGGGACACTGCTCGAACAGATCGTGCTCGGCGATCCGATGGTCACCAACGTGTGTTTCGGGGGCCCGGGTCTGCAGACGGCGTACGCCACCTGCTCGGCAACCGGACGCCTCGTGTCGTTCCCGTATCCCCGCGGCGGACTCGCGCTGCATTACTGACGATCGCCCGCGCGGATCGCGCCGCGCCGCAACCGCAATCTGACTCCCGCGTCAGGTTGGCCCTAGGGTCCCGCCGGTTCTGCACGTGTCGTCGGGAGGGGTTTGCCGTGGCCGGTCCGTTGTCGGGGATCAAGATCGTGGAGCTCGCGGGCATCGGGCCGGGGCCGTTCGCGGCGATGCTGCTCGCCGACCTGGGGGCCGACATCATCCGGGTCGATCGCGCCCAACAGGTCAACCCCGCCGCGTTCGATCGGCAGAACCTCGAGATCATGAACCGCGGGCGCCGGTCCATCGGCGTCGACCTCAAGCACCCCGACGGGGTCGAGACGGTGCTCACCCTCGTCGAGCGGGCCGACGCGCTGATCGAAGGGTTCCGGCCCGGCGTCACCGAGCGCCTCGGTCTCGGACCCGACGCCTGCCTCGCCCGCAACCCGAAGCTCGT
>SXJQ01000152.1 GCA_005779345.1 Actinomycetota bacterium | reverse complement strand
GGGCATCACCTTCGACTCCGGCGGCTTGTCGCTGAAGCGTCCCGCGGGGATGTACGACATGAAGGGTGACATGGGTGGCGCGGCCGCGGTCCTCGGCGCGTTGAGCGCGTGTGTCGCGCTCGATGTCGGCGTGCGCGTGACGGCGATCATCGCCGCGACCGACAACCTTCCCGGACCGACCGCCACCAAACCGGGCGAGGTCGTCGCCGCGCGCGACGGCACCACGGTCGAGATCCTCGATACCGATGCCGAAGGTCGACTCGTGCTCGCCGACGCGTTGTGCCTCGCGTCGGAGTTGGCGCCGACCGCGATCATCGACGTCGCGACGCTCACGGGGTACGCCAAAGTGCTCGGGCCGCATCACACACCGCTGATGAGCAACGACGACTCGCTGCGCGAGCGGGTGCTCGCCGCGGCTACCGCGGCCGGCGAAGCGGTCTGGCCGCTGCCGCTACCGGAGCAGTACGTGGAGGCGCTCGAGTCGCCGGTGGCCGACCTGCGCAACATCCCCGACCCCGACGACGGCGGGACCGTCGCTCCCGGCGTCTTCCTGCGGCATTTCGTCGGCGAGTGCCCGTGGGCACATCTCGACATCGGCGAGACGGGCTTCGCGACGAAGGACGACGGGGAGCGCACCAAAGGGCTCACGGGCGCGATGGTCCGCACGCTCTGCGAGCTGGTCCGCACCTGGGAGCCGACCGGCGCCGCCTGATCCCGCGTCCGATCGCGTCGCGGCTCGCGGGAGCCGTTCCCCGGCCGCAAGATGTCGACGACGCGCCGGTACACTCGTCGCCCTTATGGACACGATCGTCGAGACGCTCGAAGACAGCAAGGTCCGCCTCGAGGTGACGGTGCCCGCGGACGAGTTCGAGCCGGCGATCGACGCCGCGTTCAAGAAGCTCGCCCGCGAGGTCCGGCTCCCGGGGTTCCGGCCCGGCAAGGCTCCCCGCAAACTTCTCGAAGCGCGGATGGGGACCGAGGTCGCCCGCCAGCAGGCGCTGCAGGACGGGCTCCCCGAGTTCTACGTGCAGGCGGTCACCGAGCACGACCTCGACGTCATCGACGCACCGCAGATCGAGATCACCGCCGGCCAGGACGACGGCGATGTCGCGTTCACCGCCGTCGTCGAGGTGCGGCCGCAGGTCCGGCTCGCCGGGTACGACGCGCTGCGGGTCGAGCTGCCGTACCAAGCCGTCGACGACGCAGCCGTCGACCGCCAGATCGACTCGATGCGCGACCGTTCGGCCGAACTCGTCGACAGCGACCGGCCGCTCGCCGAGGGCGACTACGCGACGATCGACATTCGCGGCAGCATCGAGAACGACGAGGGTGAGTTGGAGGAGGCCGATGGCCTCGTCGCGAGCGAGTTCTTGTACCACGTCGGATCGGCCTCGGTCGTCGACGAACTCGACGAACAACTGCGCGGTACCAAGACCGGCGACACGCTCGAGTTCGCAGCCGCGCTGCCCGAACGATTCGGCGACCGAGCCGGTCAAGAGGTCCGGTTCCAGGTCGTGATCCAGAGCACCCAGGAGAAGGTGCTGCCCGAGCTCACCGACGAGTGGGCGGGCGAGAACTCCGAGTTCGACAGCGTCGACGAGCTGCGAGCCGACCTGCGCAACCGCATGGAGTTGATGGGCAAGTTGCAGGGGCAGATGGCGCTGCGCGACAAGGTCGTCGAGGCCGCGGCCGCGCTCGTGCCGATCGCCGCTCCGGAGACGCTCGTGAACCAGGAGGCCCAGCGGCGCCTCCAGGATCTCGCCCAACGATTGAGCGGCCAGGGGCTCTCGATCGAGCAGTACCTCGCGGTCACCGGAACCGAGCCGCAGGCCTTCCTCGACCAGATCAAAGCCGGTGCGGAGGGCGCGGTTCTCGCCGACCTGGCCATTCGCGCCGTCGTCGCCCAAGAGGCGATCGAGGCGACCGACGACGAGCTCGACCGAGAGATCGTGCGGATGGCGGAGCAGGCCGGTGAGAAGGTCGACAAGGCGCGCCGCCAGCTCGACAAGAACGGGTATCTCCCGGCGCTGCGCGCCGACATCGCCCGTGGCAAAGCGCTCCAGTTCCTCGTGGACCACGCCGAGGTGGTCGATGAGAGCGGGGCAGTCGTGGATCTTGCGCTTCCCGATGAGGTCGGGGCCGCTACGGTGCCCGCCACCGACGAAGACACCGACGAAGACGCAGCCGAGTAACCAACTCCCGAGTAGCCCGCCCCCCGAGTCGCCCGACCCCCGAGGAGTACGGATGTCGAACCCCCAGCTTTACGTCCCGATGCCCACGGTCACCGAGCAGACGAGCCGCGGTGAACGCACCTACGACATCTACAGCCGGCTGATCAAGGATCGGATCATCTTCCTCGGCACGCCGATCAACGACACCGTCGCGAACTTGATCGTCGCGCAGCTGTTGCACCTCGAGTCGGAGGATCCCGACAAGGACATCATGATGTACATCAACTCGCCGGGAGGCGACATCATCGGGCTGTTCGCGATCTACGACACGATGCAGTTCATCAAGGCCGACGTGCAGACGATCTGTGTCGGCCAGGCGGCGTCGGCGGCGGCGGTCATCCTTGCCGCAGGCACGAAGGGCAAGCGCTTCACGCTCCCGCACAGCCGGGTCCTCATCCACCAGCCGCATGGCGGCGCGTCGGGCCAGTCGGTCGACATCGCGATCCAGGCGAAGGAGATCGTGCGGATGCGTGAGCTCCTCGACGAGATGCTCGCCTACCACACGGGTCAGTCGATCGAGCAGATCACGAACGACACCGACCGCGACTTCATCATGAGCGGTCAGGAAGCCAAGGACTACGGCATCGTCGACGAGGTGATCAGCAGCCGCGAACTCGCAGCGGTGCCGATCGCCGAAGGCACGAGCTGACGGGGACGGCGCGGCGTACGATGCAGATGACTCGGGGGAGAACGGGGGAACTCCGTGGCGAAGTTCGGTGATGGCGGCGACCTGCTGAAGTGTTCC
>SXJQ01000151.1 GCA_005779345.1 Actinomycetota bacterium | reverse complement strand
CGACGAGGTCGCCGAACTCGTCCTCGCCGACAACTACGACCAGAACCGTGCGCTCGGCAACGCCCGGTCGCAAGCCGGCATCATGGCCGAGGTCCACACCCGGTACCTCCGAGCACTCGAACATTCCGGGGCGCTCGATCGTGAGCTCGAGTTCCTCCCCGACGACGAGATGCTCGCGAACCGACATGGCGTGGGCGACGGGCTCGCAGCGCCCGAACTCGCGGTGCTGTTCGCCTACACGAAGATCACGCTCGCCGAGGCCGCGATCGCCGGCGACCTTGCCGACGACTCCGATCTCGCGGGCGAGCTCGACAGGTACTTCCCCGCGCCGATCCGCGAGCAGTTCGCGTCGGGAATCCGGCGGCACCCGCTCCGCCGCGAGATCCTCACGACGACGCTCGTGAACACGATGGTCAACCGAGCCGGGATCAGCTTCTCCTTCCGCATGGCGGAGGAGACGGGCGCCGGGCTCGCCGACATCGTGCGCGCGCACCACACGGCCTGGCAGGTGTTCGACCAGGGCAGCGTGTGGGACACGATCGATCGGCTCGACCACCAGGTCGACGCAGCCGCGCAGACCCGCATGTACCTCGAGAGCCGCAAGCTCGTCGAGCGCGCGTCGCGTTGGTTGCTGCGCAATCGCCGCCTCCCGCTCGCGGTCGACGCGACGATCGCGCACTTCTGCGAACCCGTCGCGCGCGGTGCGCTCGCCCTCCCGGCATTGTTGCGGGCGGGCGAGGCCCGCTGGATCGAGGTCTGCTCCGCCGAGCTGTGCGAGCTGGGCGTGCCGGCCGAGCTGGCGCGCCGCGTGGCGTGCCTCGACAGCCAGTTCATGCTGCTCGACATCGTCGATGTCGCCTCGGACCGTGGGCGACCGGTCGAGGAGGTTGCCGCCATCCACACGGCGGTCGGCGCGCGCCTCGGGCTCGACTGGGTCCGCGACCGCGTCATCGAGGACCTTCCGCGATCCGACCGCTGGGACGCCCTCGCCCGCAACGCGTTGCGCGACGACGCCTACACCGAGCACCGGGCAATCACCGCTGCGGTGCTCGACGTCGCCGTGCCCGGCGACGCGGCCGACGAGGCGTTCGACCGCTGGGTGGCCGCGAACCGTTCGGCGGTGGAGCGAGCAGTCGCGATCTTCGAGCAGTTGCGCGAGCACGGCGTGTTCGACTTCAGCACGCTGTCGGTCGCACTCCGGGAGCTGCGCGAGCTGGCCTGACACGCGCAGCCGATCGGCTCGCACGCGTGATCGCGGCGGTCAGCCGGGGAGAACCTCGATCACGGTCGCGCTCCCCATTCCCCCGCCGGCGCACATGCTCGCGACGCCGAGGCCGCCGCCGCGTCGGCGCAGCTCGTGGATGAGCGTCACGACCATGCGCGTGCCCGTCGCGGCCACCGGGTGGCCGAGCGAGCACCCCGAACCGTTGACGTTCGTCGCGTCGTGATCGATCCCGAGCAGGCGTGTACTCGCGACGCACATCGAAGCGAAGGCCTCGTTGATCTCGAAGAGGGAGATGTCGGCGACCGTGAGGCCCGCGCGGTCGAGTGCCTTCGGGATGGCCTTGGTCGGGCCGAGGCCGGTGTCGCGCGGCTCGAGGCCGGCGCTCGCCCAGCTCTTGACGACCGCGAGCGGTTGCAGACCGTGTGCCTTCGCGTAGTCGTCGCTGACGACGACCACCGCGGCCGCACCGTCGTTGAGCCCGGAGCTGTTGCCGGCGGTGATCGAGAAACCTTCGATCTCGGGGTGGAGCGGCTTGAGCGACGCCATCTTCTCGAGCGTGGTTTCGCGTGGGTGTTCGTCGACCGCGAAGGTGGTCGTCGTGCCGTCGCGGCGCGTGACCTCGATCGGGAAGATCTCGTCGTCGAAGCGACCCTCGGCGATCGCGCGCAACGCCCGTTGGTGCGAGGTGTAGGCCCAGAAGTCCATCTCCTCGCGGCTCACGCCGACCTTCTGCGCGGTGTTCCAGCCGACGGTGATGCTCATGTCGAACGCCGGGGCGTCGGGGGTCTCGGGGTGCGACGGCGACATCCATGGCGCGGAGTCGTCGGTGCCGAGCACCCGCTTGAACGCGGATGGCGAACTCGAGATGCTCTCGGCGCCGCCCGCGATCACGACCGTGTCCATTCCGGCCTTGATGCTGCCCGCGGCCGTGTGCAGCGCGGCCATGCCGCTCGCGCAGTGCCGGTTGTGCGCGACGCCCGGCACGTGCACCAGGCCCGCCTCGATCGCCGCGTACCGGGCGATGTCGCCACCGCCCTGGAGCACCTCGCCGAGCACGAGGTCGTCGACATCGGCGCCGGGCACCCCGCTGCGGGCGAGGGCCTCCACCACGGCGTACTTGGCGAGATCGAACGCGCCGACGTCGACCAGCGTGCCCTTGCGGGCGGTCCCGATCGCGGTGCGGGTGGCTGCGACGATGACGGCTTCGGTCATGGCTCCTCCGAGCGGTTCGCGAGAGCGGGCGTCGGAGGCTACCTGACGTCGACGTCAGGTCGACGGGCGACGACGCGCTCAGCCTGGACGCGCGCGCTCGGCCGCCGGGAAGTCGCGCTCGAGGTCGACGACGACGGGCAGGTGATCGGAGAGCGGCGCATAGCGCTCCCAATCGGTCGGGATCAGCACGTCGTGCACGGCCGTGGCGGGGTCGACGAGGACGTAGTCGAGTCGCTGCACCGGCGGGTGGTCGCGCGGGCCCGGGTCCCAGTTCGTGTTCGGGCTCCGCAGCCCTGCGTGCAGCACGCTCCACGCATCGCGCAGCGGCGCGAACTCGGCGAGCACCCCCGAGCCCGGCACCACATTGAGGTCGCCGACGAGCACGTGCAGATCGCGAGCGATCGACACGATGCGGCGGGCCTGACGGGCGCGTTCCTCGTCGGTCACGCCCGCGCCGAGGTGGGTGTTGACGGCGCGCACGAACACGCCGTCGATCTCGATGACGACCGCGATCGCGATCCGGCGGCGCCAACTCCACGGCGGCTCCGACCGACTGATCGCGAACGTCCGGTTGCGCACGATCGGTGCCCTCGCGATCACCGCCATTCCCTCCGCTGGGCCTCGAACCGGCCAGTGCTTGAACGACCAGACGCCGAAGTTGCCGACGGCGGACGTCAGCCGCCGGTACTGGCGACGCTGCACCTCCTGGAGACACACGAGGTCGGCATCGATGTCGCGCAGGACGCGGGCGACGCCGGCGATGTCGCGCAACTGGGAGCCCTGCAGGTTCCAACTGACGACACGAAGGCGGGTCACCGGTGCCATTGTTGCCGCCCCGATACAGCGTTCAGGGGATGCGGCGCGGTTCCGCCTCCGCGCGGGCGTGCACCTCGATCGGGTCGCCGCCGACGAAGATGCCGAGCAACGAGAAGTCGACCGTGCCGACCACCTCCACCCGCACGGTCGTGTCGGTCGCGGTGATCCAGGCATCCGCGATGTCGCCGCGGTCGCCCTCACGGCGGAGCTGATCGATCGCGAGGCGCTCGGCGGTGCGCGGATCGAGTGTCGTCTCGCCGCGTCGCAGCGCATCCTCGTCGAGCCCGGTGGTACCGGCCGCGGCCGCCGCGTCGGCCATCGCCGCGAGCGCACGTCGCTCCTCGACGACACGCCAGAGGTCGAGGACCACACCCCCGAGGAACAGCAGGCACACGCAGAGACCGAGCACCCAGAGCGTGGTCGTCCCGCGCTCGTCGCGCCTCACGTGCGCGACCGGTAGTCGTCGACACGGAGCGCGTAGGTCGTCGTGAGATGCCATTGACCCACACCCCCACCGAACGGAACCGCCAGCGCGGGCAGCGCCACCGTGACGCGAGCGACGACCTGTCCGCCGCGAACATCGGCGGAATCGACCTCGACGGTCACGTCGTCGGGATCGATGCCATAGTTGGCCGCGACCACCTCGGCGACCGCTCGGCCTCGCGCCGCGTCGGCCGGAAAGGTCTCCGTCGCCGCCCGCGCCGCCTCACGGGCCGCCACGGTCGCGGCATGTCGACGCTCGACCCAGGTCGGCAACGCGGCGACGAGCATGAGCACCGGAACGAGCAGCAGGGCCACGCCGGCGACGAACTCCGTCGCGACGAAGCCGCCGCTCGTACGCGTCGTGTTGCGCACGCCGGTTCCCGTCGCGTCGGGCGTCGTCACGTCGGCTCCTCGCGGCCGAGCGCGGTCACGGTGAACGTCCAGTCCGGAACCCCGGGGAGCCACGCCCGCAAGCGGACCCGGGCCCGAGCGCGGACGAAGCCGTTCCCCGGTTCGACACAC
This sequence comes from Actinomycetota bacterium, assembly GCA_005779345.1. Taxonomy (GTDB): domain Bacteria; phylum Actinomycetota; class Acidimicrobiia; order IMCC26256; family PALSA-610; genus SXJQ01. Next base: position 3,309 of record SXJQ01000151.1, on the reverse strand, counting down.
TCGATGTCGATGTCGCGCCCGGCGCTGCCGCGCACGAGTTGTGAGACGACGGCGCGCGCCCGCTCCTCGCATTCGCGCGGGCCGCCGCCGACGATCGCCGCCGCCCGCGCGCCCTCGTCGAGCGCGTCGCGAACCGCGGCGCGGGCATAGAGGTCGACCAGCAAGTTCGCGAACAACACCAACAGCACGAGACTGAACGCCGTCGCCGCGACGTACTGCACCGTGACGAACCCGTGATCGTCGGGCGCGTCTCGCGACGCGACTGCCCCGGGTTCTGCAGCCGGTGGTTGCGAGCGCGTCACAACACCGAGCCACGGATCCAGTCGACGATGTCGAGGCCGAGCGCCTGCATACCGGCCCAGATCGCGAGGAGCGCCGCGATGCCGAGGGCCGCGTTGCCGAGGAGTTCGGCGGTCGTCATGCCCGCCTCGTCGTGATCGCGGAGACGTCGACCGCGGCGATGCGCGTCGCAGACAGGTACGAAGTCGGAGATGTGGGATTGCATGGGTCGTCCTTTCGGGTGTTGTCGGTGGGGTCGTTGGGCGGTGGGGTCGTTGGGCGATGGCCAGGTGTCGGAGCAACGCGATCAGCGAGCGCCCATCACGATGGATGGCAGCGGTGCTGCGATGAACAAGAGCATCACCGGCGCGAGGATCCCGATCGTGGGAAGCAACATCGCGGCGCGCGAGCGGATCGTGGCGCGGCGCACCTCGTCGCGACGCGCCTCGCGCAGGTCGTCGGCGACCGCGAGCAGAGCGGCGGCGAGGTCGGAACCACGTTCGGCGCCGTTCGCGAACAGGAGGTGGACTCGTGCCGACTCGGGCGCGGGTGTGAGCTCGGCCGCACGCCGGAACGCGTCGGCCTCTCGCGTCCCTTGACGTACCGCGGTGACGACGCCACGCAGCTCCTCGGCAACGGCACCCAGACCGCGGTCGACGAATCGCTGCACGGCCTGCACCGGTCCGGCCCCCGTCCGGACGTGGAGGGCGAGGAGCTGCGACACGGTGGCGAGTTCCAGTCGTAGGCGGGCACGGCGCGCCTCGACGGCACGATCGACCTCGGCCCGCACTCGTGCCGAACCCCACACGAACCCGGTGATCACGAAGGCCAGCACGAGCACCGGGACGGGCAACAACACGGTCCCGACGAGACCGAACGCGATCGCGGCCGCCGCGCCCGTCGCAACTTGGCGAAGCCGGAAGTCGTCGACAGACGCGACGCGCCCTGCTTGGAGCAACGCGCGCGCGACTTCCTCGTCGCCGCGAGACTCGACCACCCGCCCGACCTTGCGCGCCGCGGCCATGAGCGGCGGGCCGAACAGACCACCGACGATCGTCGTCTCCCGACCGGCCCGCTCGACGTCGGGGGGCAGGCCGAGCGCTGCGCGCGCGATGTGTTGATACGGGCGGACCCGTGGCGCGAGCCGCGGCGTCGGTGGGACGAACGCCCGCGCGAGACCCGCGGCGGCGAATCCGACGCCGATCGCCGCGCCGATCGCCGTCGCGGTCATGCCGCAGTCTCCGCGCCGTGTCCGAACACCCGCGGTTCGTCGTCGATACGCCCCAGCCGCCGGACGACGAATGCTCCGAGCGTGCTCATCAACCCGCCGACGACGAGCACCGCGACCCCGCGTCCGGTCGCGTAGAAGTCGCGGAACGGCCCCGGCCGAATGCAGAGCAACACGAGGACGAGCCACGGGAGTACGACCACGCTCCGCGCGTTGATTCGCATCTCCAGGCCTTCGGTGTGGATCTCCTCGGCCGTGCGGACGTCGCGGGTCGTTGCCGTGGCGAGGTCCTCGAGCACCGTGCGCACGATCGAACCCCCGCGTTCGTGAGCGAGCACGAGGACCTCCACGACGCGATCGGTCGTCGGGTCGGCGACCTCCTCGCGGATCACCTCGAGCGCCGCGGCCGTGCCGAGCATCGATCGCAGCACGGCGAACCGGCCGAACGCCTCCTGCAGCGGCGCAGGACCGTGCGCGGCGAGGTGCTCCACCGCCTGCGAGATCGAATAGCCCGACGCGACCGAAGCCACGAGGTCGCGCAGGCCGTCGGGCCAGGCGGTCCGGAGTTGGGCCATGCGCTCCGCGCGGCGGCGCGCGAGGAAGCCGCGCGGCAGCAATGCCACCGCGCCGGCGGGGACCGCCGCGACCGCGGCCGAACCCGTCGCCGCGGCCACCACGACCAACGCGACGACTCCCGATAGCGCCGAGCCGATCGCGAACTGGCCCGGCGACAGGTTGCTGCCCGCCTGGGCGAGCCACACGGCACGTGCCGACGAGCGAGCGGCGCGTCGCGAGACCCTGGGTCGCCCCGCCGTGAAGCGTGCGCCCGTCGCCCGCGCCACGATCACCGCGGCCACCACCCCGACGGCCAACGCCGCGAGGAGGTTCACGCGACCACGACCCGGGTCTCGAGCCGGCGGCGCAGCGAGTCGCCCGCGGGAAGCGCCCGTTCGATCCGGTCGGCGAGTCGATCGGGGACGATACCGGTCCATTCGAGCGGCCGACCTGGCGCGCGGCGCACGAAGATCGGTTCGCACGTGAAGTCGTCACCGAGCGACGGAGCCACCGCTGTGATCTCGCGAACTTCGCGCTGCACGGCGTCGGAGCCCTCGCGGGGTCGGTCGTCACGGTCGAGATGCACGACCAGATCGAGCGCCTCCGAGTACACCTTGCGAACGACATGTTCGGTGACGTTCTCGCCGGCCATCAACGCGGCGTTGACGAGAGCCGAGAGGGCTTCGCGCGCTCCGTTCGCGTGCACGGTGCACAAGAAGCCGCACCCTGCATTGACCGCCCGCGTCAATTCGAACGCCTCCGCGCCCCGCACCTCACCCACCACGATCCGGTCCGGTCGCATCGCCAGTACGAACTTCACGAGATCGCGCAGGCTGATCTCACCGGTTCCGTCGAGTCCCGCAGGACGGGTCTCGTAATAGGCGCCGTGGACGAGCGCGACCGAGAGCTCACGGATCTCCTCGCAGCACCGCACGCACTGACCCGCGGGGACAGCCGCGAGCAATGCGGCGAGCAGCGTGGTCTTGCCGGCGCCGGGTTCTCCCGACACCGCGATCCGGCTCCTGGTCTGCATCGCGGCCCACAAGAACCCCGCCGCCCGCTCGTCGAGTGCGCCGCGCGCCACGAGATCACCGAGCGTCACGTGACGCACCGTGTAGCGCCGCAGCGTGGCCGAGAGCGCGTCGGCGATCGGTGGGATCGCGGCGGTCAGACGCGCGGAACCGTCGAGGACGCGCGCTTGTACGAGTGGATGCTTCGCGTCGAGGTGGCGCTCCGTCGCGGCGAGG
>SXJQ01000150.1 GCA_005779345.1 Actinomycetota bacterium | reverse complement strand
CGAGAACGCGGCCGACGCGGCCGCGCTCGCGGCCGCCGACCAACTCGCGCTCGGTGCGGGACCGGCCGACGCTCACCGTGCCGCGGCCGCGACCGCGCGCGACAACGGTGCGCGCCTCGTGGAGTGTCGGTGCAGTGGCATGGCCGCGGAGGTGGTCGTCGAGCTCGCCGGTTCGGTCCCCGCGGGCTTCCCGAAGGTGCAGGCCCGAGCACGCGCCGAGGTCGGCACCGTTGGACGCGACCGGCTCAGACCGTGACGACCCGCAACAGCGTGCACGCGCCGGCCTTGTCGAGGTACTCGTTCCAGTTCCCGCACTTGGGCGACTGGACACAGCTCGGGCACCCATCGTCGCATTCGCAGCGCTCGATCAGTTCCAGCGTCGCCGCAGCGTGCCGGTCGCGCGCCGCGAACGCCATCTCGGCGATTCCCGCGCCGCCCGGGTAGCCGTCGTAGACGAAGATCGTCGGCTCGCCGGTCTGGGGATGTGCTGCCATCGACACGCCGCCGACATCCCAGCGGTCGCAGATCGTGAACAACGGGAGAAGTCCGATGAGCCCGTGTTCCGCGGCATGCACGGTGCCGAGCAACTGCACCGGCTCGAGCCCCGCGTGGAGCAGCGCGGGCAACGGCACGGTGTACCAACATGCGCGGGTCGTCAGGCTGCGCGGTTCGAGGTCGAGGGTCACGTTCTCGAGCACCCGACCCGTCGCGATCGACTTGCGTTGGTAGCCGACGACCTGGGTCGTCACCTCGACCGCGCCGATGTGCACCGTGGCGGCGCCGACGCGCGCCTCGTCGTCGATCGCGACGATCGCAATGTCGGTGTCGCTCCGTGCCTGGGTGTACTCGTCGGCGTCGTCGGCCGGTGCGACGAGCGCGACGCGGTCGGACTCCACGAGTCGCTCGACTCGGTACTGACGACCCTGGTGCAGGTACATCGCGCCGGGGTGGGCGACCGAGTGCACGCGCGCTTCGTCGACCGTGCCGACCGTCTCGCCCGCCTCGAGGTCGACGAGGCGATACTCGTGGCTCGTGCCCGTCCGCAGCCCGACCCGGGTCGAGGGTGCCTCGCGGCCCGCCCAGTAGAGCTTGCCGCCGCGCGGCTTGGCGAGATCGTCGCGAACGAGATCGGCGACGACGTCGTCGAGGCCCTCGCCGAAATAGCGGTCGTCGCCGGGGCTGAGCGGAAGTTCGTGGGTCGCGCACGACACCTGCGCGCGCATCACGAAGGGGTTGTCGGGGTTGATCACGGCGCGCTCCGCCGCGCGCGTGACGAGTTGGTCGGGATGTGCGGCGTACCACTGGTCGAGTTGGTCGTCTCCGGCGACGAGCACCGCCGCCGACCGTTCGCCGCTGCGCCCCGCCCGACCCATCTGTTGCCACATCGACGCGAGCGTGCCGGGGAATCCGTTGAGGACGATCGCGTCGAGGCCACCGATGTCGATGCCGAGTTCGAGCGCGTTGGTGGCTGCGATCCCGAGCAACGAACCATCGGCGAGGCGCTGTTCGATCGCACGTCGTTCCTTCGGCAGGTAGCCGGCACGGTAGGAGGCGACGCGATCGGCGAGCTCGGGGCCGTGGGTCTCGGCCAGCTCGCGCTTGGCGTGCTGCGCGACGAGCTCGGCGCCCTTGCGGCTGCGCGTGAAAGCGAGCGTCTGGTGACCGGCGGCGACGAACTCGCCGAGGATCGTCGCGCACTCCACGTTGGCCGACGCGCGCGTGCCGTCGACCCCTTCGATCACGGGGCGCTGCCACACCGCGAGGTGCCGCTCGCCGCGCGGTGAGCCGTCGTCGTCGACGAGGGTCACGTCGAGCCCGCACAAGGCGGCGGCCAACTCCGCGGGGTTGCCGATCGTGGCGCTCGCGAAGCAGAACGTCGGCGACGATCCGTAGTGCTCGCACACGCGGCGGAGCCGGCGCAGCAGATGCGCGACATGACTGCCGAACACGCCGCGCAACGAGTGCAACTCGTCGATCACGACGTACTGGAGGCGCATGAAGAACGTCGCCCACCGCTGGTGCGACGGCAGGATCCCGACGTGCAGCATCTCGGGGTTGGTGAGCACGACGTTCGCGTTCTTGCGTGCCCACACGCGATCGGCGTCGGGCGTGTCGCCGTCGTAGGTGACGGCCTTCAGCCCCGGAACGAGCCAGCTCCGCACCGAACGCAACTGGTCCTGCGCGAGCGCCTTGGTCGGGAACAACATGAGCGCGGTCGATCGATCGGCGGCGATCGCGTGCTCGACGATCGGGATCTGGTAGCAGAGCGATTTGCCCGACGCGGTCCCGGTGGCGACCACGGCATGACGGCCGGAGCGCAGGAGGTCGATCGCCTGCGCCTGATGGGTGAAGAGCGCGTCGACCTTGCGGCTCGCGAGCCGTTCGACGATGCCCGGTGCCAAGGGATCCGCGGTCGTCGCCGTACGCGCGGCGCGGGCGGGGAGCACCTCGAGATGTACGACGCGACCGAAGAAGCGGGGGTCGTCGGCGATCGCGTCGAGGGTCGTGCAGGCGTCCACCCGCCGGTCAGCGGCCGGTCGGGTTCGACGGAGTGCCCGGCGCGTGGTTCTGCAGCACGCCGTCGTCGACGAAGTCGGCGAACAGCGCTGCGCCCGACCCGGCGACGTCCATGCATCCGCCGCCGGAGGTCGGGATCGTCACGCTCTTGACCTGCGCGGGATCGACCGCGAACGCGGCCTGGGAGAGCGTGAACAGGTCGGAGAGCCCGGCCCCGTGGATCTGGCTGTGTCGCGACAGTGAGGCGAGCAACTCGAACCGTTTCGACGGCGACGAGTACCCGGCCGCGAGTTCGCGCATCGCGGAGAGGATCAGGTACCCCTGGTTCCAGGTGCGTTGGATGTCGCCGGGGCCGAAGTCGTGGCGGTCGCGAGAGAACGCGAGCGCCTGTCCGCCGTTCAGGTGCTGCACGCCGGGCTCGAAGTACGCGCCCGAGTCCTTGTCGGTCATCGAGAACGGCACGTCGACCGTGACGCCACCGACGCCGTCGACGATCGACACGAAGCCGGCGAAGTCGACCGACACCGCGTACTCCAGGGGGACGCCGGTCATCTTGGCGATGGCCTCGGCCTGGAGTTTCGGACCGCCCTTGGCGTGCGCGTTGTTGACCTTGGAGGTGCCGTGCCCGGGGATCGCCGCGCAGGTGTCGCGCGGGATGTTGAGCATCGCACCGGCGCCGAGTGCGGGGTTGAGCGCGAGGACGTGGAGCGCGTCGCCGCGGGCGCCGCCGACCCCGGGGCGGAAGTCGCTGCCGATCAGCAGGATGAAGACGACGCCGGTCGGACCGCCGGTCGTCGTCGCGCGGTCGAGCTTCACGAGCTCGACATACGCGCGGCCGCTCACGAGGGGAACGTCGACCCCCGAGATCCACGCGCCGAATAGGCCGACGGTGCCGACCACGAACCCGGTTGCCACGGTGACGGCACGCCGGAGCCAGTGGCGGACGCCGTTGCGATGTGCGGTCATGGTGCGCCCGCCATGGTCGTGGCGGTCGCGGTCGCGGCGGTCGCGGTCGTGGTGGTCGCCGCGGTGCCGTCGTCGCGGACGATCGCGACGTCGTACCCGACGATCACCCAGTGATCGCCGGCGGGTGTGAGAACGAGTTCGCCGAGCTGGGTGATGGTGAGCGGGCCGTCGACGGTCTCGAGTTCGGCGACGAACGCGACGCGGGCACTGACGAGCGGCAACGTCGCGAACCCGTCGGTCAGGCCGACGAGTTCAACCGGTTCCAAGGTCGCCGCGCCGGTCGTGACGGTCGGCAGGCCTTCCGCGGCGAGCACCGATCGGTCGTGCGAGCCGACCGCGACGAGCGGCGCGGTGGTGTCGGCGAACAGGCCCTCGAGGTCGGCCGTGTCACCGCGGAGTGGCGCGACGAGCGCACGCTGCACGTAGCGATCGACAGCGCCGAGTACGGCGCTCGCAGCGGTGCTGTCGAGCGCGGGGGGTTGCCGAGGATCGACACCGGCACCGACGACGCGCGTCGCGCCGAGGGTCGCCTCGACGTCGATCGGCGACGCGGTCGTGGTCGTGGCCTCCGGGCGTGTCGTCGATCGCGCCTGGGGTGGGTCGTCGCTTCCGCCGCTGCACGCCGCGAACCCGAAGGCGAGCGCGAACGCGAGCGCGCTGGCACCGAGGATCGGGGCGAGCCGCGGAGCGAGGGGTCGGGGAGTCATGGCGGCGTTCAGGATGCCACCTCGCCGCGGCGATACGGTGTCACCCGCGAGCATGGAGGTGAACGGTGGCGCTGCGCCGGTTCGTCGAGAAGTTCACGAAATCGACCGAAGATCTCGATCGCGAGAAACTCGAGGAATTCTGTTCGGGCTGCGGTGCGACCGCGGTCGAGGCGTTGACCGCTCGCCGCCGGGCGCGCATCGCCGGAGAGATTCGCTCGGTGCGGATCGTGCCCCGAGCAGGAGCGGCCGCGGTCGAAGCGACCATCAACGACGGCACCGGCTCGGTGACGGCGGTGTTCCTCGGTCGCCGCCGCATCGGCGGCGTGAGCACGGGTCGGCGCATCGTGATCGACGGCATGGTCGCGGTCGACGGCAAACGTCGGATCGTGTTCAACCCGACCTACGAACTGCGCCCCTGAGCGCCGAACCGGCTCAGGCGCCGGTGAGGATCCGCCGCACGTCGTCTTCGCTTTCGGGCGTGACCATCGCGAGCACCTCGTCGCCGGCCTGGAAGCGCGTGTCGCCGCGGGGCATCACCACGTGTTGGCCCCGCACGACCGCGACGAACGTCACGTCGCGCGGAATCTCGAGGTCGATGATGGCGTGATCGATCACCGGCGAGTCGTCGGCGAGCGTCACCTCGACGAGGCGAGCATTGCCGCCCTCGAACGAGAGGAGCCGCACGAGCCGGCCGACCGACACGGCCTCCTCGACGAGCGCGGTCACGAGGTGCGGAGTCGACACCGACAGGTCGACACCCCAGTTCTCGTTGAACAGCCACTCGTTCTTCGGATGGTTGACCCGCGCGATCACGCGGGGAACGGCGAACTCCTGCTTCGCGAGCAGTGAGAAGACGAGGTTGTCCTCGTCGTCGCCGGTGGCCGCGACCGCGACCTCGCACTCCTCGAGCTTCGCCCGGCGCAGCGAATTGACCTCGCACGCGTCGGCGACGTGCCACTCGACGCCGAGCACCGCGTCGGAGCGGTCGACGACGACCTGGTTCTGCTCGATGATCCTGACCTCGTGGCCGGTCGCGCGCAGGTCGTTGGCGATGAACAGGCCGACGTTGCCGGCGCCGGCGATGACGACCTTCATCGGGTTCCGCCTTCGGGCTTCATCAGTGACCACCTTCGGGGTGTTCGAGCCGCTCGCGCAGTTCGTCGAGCGCGTCGACCGCGCACATGAAGTAGAGGAGGTCGCCCTCCTGGCCGACGACGTCGGCGACGGGGATCATTCCCGCGCCGAAGCGACCGATCGCGGTGAGCCAGAACCGGCCCGGTTCCTCGACGGCGGAGAGGCGGAGCCCGACCGTGGCGGCGGGGATCGTCCGCTCGACGAGGCAGACCTTGCCCGAGGCGTCGATCCATTCGTGGGCCGTCTCGGCCGGGAGCAGGCGGCGCAGCACCTGATCGGTGGTCCACGACACCGTGGCCACGGTGGCGATCCCGAGGCGCTGGTAGATGAGCGCTCGGCGTGGGTCGTAGATCCGCGCGACGACCCGTTCGATGCCGTAGGTCTCGCGGGCGATCCGTGCGCACAGCACGTTGCTGTTGTCGCCATTGGTGACCGACGCGAAGGCGCCCGCCCGCTCGATGCCAGCCTCGGTGAGGTGGTCGCGATCGAAGCCGAACCCGACCACGGTCTGACCGGAGAAGTCGGCGGGCAGGCGACGGAACGCTCGTGCGTTCTTGTCGACGACGGCCACCGTGTGGCCCTGTTGTTCGAGGTGCGTCGTGAGCTCGCTGCCCACGCGTCCGCACCCGACGACGATCACGTGCAAGGTGGACTCCCTGCTCTGGTTCGGAACCCCTGCCGGGGACGGATGCTACGGCGAGGACCGCGCGAGCGAGAACCGACGCCGTGACCGTCTCGGCGGACTCCGGCGGGTACCCGTGGCGCCCGGTGTCGGGCCGAGCCGGGCGCGGGTGGCATGCTGGCGCCCGGCAGGGGACTCCAGCACCGGGGAAGTCATGCTCGACACGTTCAAACGGTTGCTCGTCGGGCGGCCCATCGCCAGCTCCGAGTCGGACCACCAGCGGCTCAACAAGACCACGGCGCTGGCGGTGTTCTCGTCGGACGCCATCAGCTCGACCGCGTACGCGACCCAAGAGATCCTGATCGTCACCGCGCTGGGGACCTCGAGTCTCGCGCTCGGGCTCGACGTACTGGTGCCGATCGCGATCGCGGTCATGGTCCTGCTCGCGATCGTGGCGACCTCGTACTCCCAGACGATCCACGCGTATCCGAGCGGCGGCGGCTCCTACGTGGTCTCGCGCGAGAACCTCGGCGAGCGGGCCTCGCTCGTGGCCGGTGCCTCGCTCCTCGTCGACTACATCCTCACGGTTGCGGTATCGATCTGCGCGGGTGTGCGCGCGATCACCTCGATCCCCGCGCTGCGCGACTGGGAGAACCAGAAGGTCCTCATCGGGCTCATCGCCATCGGCGTCATCACACTCATGAACCTGCGCTGTGTGAAGGAGTCGGGACGCATCTTCGCGGTGCCCACCTACCTCTACATCGTGGTGTTGGTCGGGCTCGTCGCGTACGGGCTCACCAAATCGTTCTTCGGGTGGTTCGGCGGCATCGAGCAGATCGACTTCGCGTCGGTCGCCGCGATCGCGGGGGAACACGGGGAGAAGATCAAGGACACCGGCGGCTCACTCGGGATCTTCCTCATTCTCAAGGGCTTCTCGTCG
>SXJQ01000149.1 GCA_005779345.1 Actinomycetota bacterium | reverse complement strand
GGCACCGTCGCGCCCGCACTCACGGCCGGCGGGCGCGCGCCGCCGACCCGCGGCTTGGCGACCTCGCCGAGATCGGGCTCACGGAGCCCGGCTTCGACCTTCGCCTCGGCCGCGACATCGTCGGACGTGAACCCGCGATCTGCCTCGGCCGCCGACCAGTCGCGCGCGCCCTCGAAGTCGTCGCCGCCCGCGCCCTCGAAGTCGTCGTCGCCCGCGCCGTCGTCGTCCTCGTCGTCGCCGAGGTCGTCGGCGGCGGTGGACTCGGCCCCTCCGACCTCGCCGACGGGGCGCTTCTTGCGGTTCTTGCCGCCGCGTGAACCGCGACGGCGCTTCTTCTTCGGAGGGCCGTCGCCGCTCGGGACGAGGTCGTCGGGTTCAGGACTCGCGTCGGCGATCGCCGAGGGAGTCGGGGCATCGAAGTCGGGAACTTCGGAATCGGGCATGGAGACCCTTCCTCATGAGGCGCGCGCCTGGGGCACGCGCGGGCGCGTGTCGGCATGCAGCGGTGCGATCCGCATGCCGTCGCGCTCGATCCATTGATGGGTACGCAAACCACGATCCGTGGTGAAGGGGCCGATCGCGGCCAACACCTCACCGGGTTTCGCGCCCTTGCCGAGCACCGTTGCCAACTCCATCGTCACCATGGGCATCACCATGGGCGCGACGACGGAGGTGACGCCCGGTGCTGCGCCGGGCTCCACGACCGCGAGCCGCCGGATCACCGGGCGGATGTCGTCGATCGAGGTACGACCCTTGCGGACCTTGGTGCATTCGAGATGCTCGGCGGCGAGCGCGGCGGCGATGGCCGCCTCGACCGCCCCGAGCGTGGCCGCCGATCCGTCGAGGTCGGTCACGGGGACCTCCCACTCGACGGCCGTCACGGCTTCTTGCAGTGCCGGCGCCCGCTCGTCGAGCGCAGCCGCGCCGAGGACCGTGATGCCGGGGGGCAGCGCCGCCGTCAGCACCGACGGCAACGCCTCGAGGTCGACCGCTTCGACGAACTCGACGTCGAGGTACTCGTCGTCGGACTCGAAACCGGTCGTGAGTGCCAACCCGAAGCTGATCTTGGGGTGGGGTGAGAAACCCTCGCTGAACGCGAGGGGGAACCGCTGGATACGAAAGGCACGCTCGATGTTCCGAGCGACATCGCGGTGGCCGAGAAACCGGACCTTGCCGCGCTTGGAGTACTGGAGTCGCACGGGGAACTGCGCACCGCCGCGCATCAGGCGCTGACCCCCGCGGTCGCCGAGGTCGGCTTCGCCGCTTCCCGGGATCTCGGCGTCGGGAGCAGCGTGACCGGCACCTCGCCGCCGCGGCTGAGGTCCTGGCCCGTGCCCTGGCTCCCGCCCGCCGGGGCCGTCGGCGAGGCGACGACGTGTTCGAGCGCGTAGTCGGTGCACACCCCGCAGTCGTAGCACGGGGTCCAGCGGCAATCGGGGAGGCCGTGCTCGGCGAGCGCGGCGCGCCAGTCCTGCCACAAGAAGTCCTTGTGGAGCCCCGCGGCGATGTGGTCCCAGGGGAGGATCTCGTGCTCGTCGCGATGGCGGGTGACGTACCAGTCCGGGTCGATGCCCTCGGCCGCACACGCCTCGAGCCACCGGTCGAGCGCGAAGAACTCCGACCACTCCTGGAAGGTGCCACCCGCACGCCAGACCCGCTCCACGACCCGACCCACGCGGCGATCACCGCGGCTCATGAGCCCCTCCGCGTAGGTCGCCTCGGGGTCGTGCCACTTGAGGTTGACCTGGCGGTGCGGCCGCAGGTCGTCGCGCAGCATCCGGATCTTGCGCTGCAACTCCTCGACACCGTTCTGGCCGAACCACATGAACGGCGTGTGCGCCTTGGGGACGAAACCGCCGACCGACACCGTGACGCTCGCCTGCTTGGTGTGACGCCGACCGATCTGCACGCAGTTCTTGGCGAGTTCGGCGATCCCCATCGTGTCGGAGTCGACCTCGGTGGGCAGCCCGGTGAGGAAGTAGAGCTTCATGCGCCGCCAGCCCTGCGAGTAGGCGGCGTCGACCGCGGCATACAGGTCTTCTTCGAGCACGAGCTTGTTGATGACCTGACGCAGTCGCCACGAGCCCGCCTCGGGCGCGAACGTGAGGCCCGTGCGGCGGACCTTTTGGATCTCGCTCGCGATTCCCACCGTGAACGCGTCGACCCGCAGGCTCGGCAGGCTCACCGACACGCCACCCGTGCCGTCCTGGTCGTCGACGATGCCGGCCACGACGCGATCGATCCCGGAGAAGTCGGCAGAGCTGAGGCTCGTGAGCGCGACCTCGTCGTAACCGGTGCGGCGGAGCCCCTGCTCCACCATCGTGCGGACCTGCTCGGCGCTGCGCTCGCGCACCGGACGCGTGATCATCCCGGCCTGGCAGAAGCGGCACCCGCGCGTGCAACCGCGGAAGATCTCGACGTTGAGGCGGTCGTGGACGACCTCGATGAGCGGGACCAGCTGCTGCTTCGGGTAGGGCCACTCGTCGAGATCGGCGACGGTGCGCTTGTCGACCCGGTCGGCGATGTCGGGATACCGCGGCACGACCGCGGCGATGCGCGGCCCGTCGTACTCGATGTCGTACATCGCCGGGACGTATACGCCCGGGATCGTGGCGAGGTCGTGGAGCACGTGCTCACGGTCGGCCTGCCCACCGCGCTTCCACGCGCCGACGACCTCCGTGATCTCAGCGACGACCTCTTCGCCCTCACCGATCACGAAGGCATCGACGTACTCGGCGAGCGGCTCGGGGTTGAACGCGGCATGCCCGCCGGCGATCACGATCGGGTGCTCGTTGGTGCGGTCCTCGTTGCGCACCGGGACCCCGGCGAGGTCCACCAGGTTCAAGACGTTGGTGTAGACGAGTTCGGCCGAGAGATTGAAGGCGAGCAGGTCGAAGTCGCCCGCGGCACGGTGGGAATCCACCGAGAAGAGCGGCAAGCCGGCCGCTCGGAGGGCAGCGTCGAGATCCCGCCAGGGCGCGTACGAACGCTCGGCGACCGCATCGTCGCGCTCGTTCAGGATCTCGTAGAGGATCTGGAGCCCCTGGTTGGGGAGACCGATCTCGTAGGTGTCGGGGTAGAGCAGCAGCCAGGCGACCTTGCCGGGCCCGTGGGCGGGTACCTGGGCACCCCGCTCCATGCCGATGTAGCGAGCAGGTTTCTCCACCTTGGCCAGGAGCGGTTCGATCCGCGGCCAGAGGTCGGACATGACCCGTTCACTCTAGTGGGCACCTCCCCACTCCCCGGACCGGACATTTCCGACATCGCGCCGCCGCCGTCGCGGTCGGTCGCGGTGAGTTGTCGGTCGCGGTCAACTGAAGCGACGCATGTGCACGTTGATCACGAGACCGATCGCCGCGAGGTAGGCGATGAGCGCCGAGCCGCCGTAGCTCACGAACGGCAACGGGATTCCCGTGATCGGCATGATGCCCATCGTCATCCCCGCGTTCTCGAAGATCTGGAACACGAACACGGCGAGCACCCCGATGCAGATGAGCGTCCCCTGGAAATCCTGCGACAGCATCGCCGTGCGCCAGATCCGCCAGGCGAGAATCCCGTACAGACCGAGCAGCGAGGCCGCCCCGACGAAGCCGAGTTCCTCCCCCACCGCGGTGAAGATGAAGTCGGTGTGCTGTTCGGGGACGAACCCGTTCTGGGTGAGCGGTCCCTCGCCGAATCCCTGGCCCCAGAAGCCGCCGTTGGCGATCGCGTCCTTGCTCTGTTGCAGGTTGTACTCGGTGTCGGTCGCGGCCGTCGCGTCCTCGACCCGATCCTGGGTCACGAAGCCGGTCAGTCGCTCGAGGCGGTACGCGTTGAACGTGTCGGTCACGAGCAGCCCGACCAGGCAGGACGCGGCGAGCAGGAACAGCACGAGCAAGTGCACGAACCGCAGGCCCGCGACGTAGAGGATCCCGATCGTGCACGCCCCCATGACGAGCATCGTGCCCAGGTCGTTCTGCAGCATCGTGAGGCCCATCGCGATTCCGGCGACCGTGACGGCGACGGCGAGTCGCCAGGCGTCGAGTTCGCCCCGGTGGGCATGGCAGTAGCCCGCCACGGCGAGGATGATCGCGAGCTTGGCGATCTCCGACGGCTGGAACTGCATCGGGCCGACGTCGAACCAGGCCGTCGTGCCACCTTGTCCGGTGCCCACGAACCGCACTGCGATCAGCAGCGGGATCACCAATCCGTAGGCGACCGGCCACAACTCGCGGAAACGGCGGTAGTCGAACGATGCGGCCACGATCATCGCGACGACGCCGATCCCGAGCGCCATCGCCTGGCGGCTCACGTAGTGCATCCGGCCGAGGTCGTTCACCTCGGTGATCGAGTTCGTCGCGGAGTAGATCATCGCCAACCCGAGCGCGGTGATCGCGAACGTCACGGCGACGAGCAGCCAGTCGACGTGCATGAGCGGATGCGGGTCGCCGGTGTGCCCGAACACGCGCTCGCGCGCGCCGCGGACACGACCCGTCGGCGGAGCCAGCGCGGTCATCGAGCGTCGCTCCCGCGCGCCGCGTCGGGGATCGGAGTGATCCCGAGCCCGTAGATCTTCTCGAAGATCTGCCGGGCGATCGGCGCCGCGATGTCGCCCCCGAACCCGCCTTCTTCCACCATCACGACCACCACGTAGCGCGGATCGGTGACCGACGAGATCCCGACGAACCAACTCGTGTCGCCGATGCAGTGCTCGACGTCGGCGGGGGTCTTCGGCGGTTCCACGGTCGCGCAGCCGGGGTAGTCCGTGCCGCGTTGGGCGGTTCCCGTCTTGCCCGCGATCGGGACCTCGGCGAACGGGAAGCCCGCGAACGCACGCTGCGCGGTGCCCTCGTCGATCGCGCCGACGAGGCCGTTCCAGATCGCCTGCTCGTCGGTGATGGAGAGCTCGGGGAGCGCTCGGCGCACGACCGGCTCGGTCGTCCGCACGA
The DNA here is from genome assembly GCA_005779345.1 of Actinomycetota bacterium. Lineage (GTDB taxonomy): Bacteria > Actinomycetota > Acidimicrobiia > IMCC26256 > PALSA-610 > SXJQ01. The sequence continues at coordinate 6,936 of SXJQ01000149.1, read as the reverse complement.
CCTCGTCGACGTCACGCACGTCTTGGATGAGCGTCGGGCGCATGAGCCGGCCACCGTTCGCGAACGCGGCGTAGGCATTCGCGAGCTGGAGCGGCGATGCGATCATGTCGCCCTGTCCGACCGAGAGGTTGATGTTGTCAGCCGGGTTCCAGTCGTCCCACTCGTTGACGTTGCCGGCGTAAGGCTCCACGCCGGCGTCGGCCTGCGCGTGCGTGTAGTCGAACCGCCATTGCGCGTCGGGTACGCGGCCGGCAACCTCACCGATCTCGATCCCGGTCTTCTCCCCGAAGCCGTAGTCGCGCGCGACCCGTTGGATCGAGTCGCCCCGCTCCTCGTCGCCGGCCTTCCAATGGCCCCAGAGCAGATCGCCGATGCTGTAGTAGTAGACGTCGCTCGACGACGCGAGCGCGGCCCGCATGTCGAGCATTTCGCCGTTGCCCGATCGACCGGCGTTGCAGAACTCCTGATGCTGATCACCCGAAACGTTCGCGTAGCACGGCGTGTTCGGGAACAAGGTCGACGACGATCGCACGTCGGAGGTGACCGCGGCGATCGACGTCATGAGCTTGAAGGTCGAACCCGGCGCCAGCGTGCTCTTGGTCGCCCGGTTGAAGAGCGGGTTGCCCTCTTCGTCGGTGAGCACCTTCCACCGCCGTTCGCTCACCCCCGCGACGAACTCCTCGGGGTCGTAGCTCGGCAGCGACGCCATCGCCCGCACCTCACCCGTCCGAACGTCGATGACGACGGCCGCTGCCGACGGCGCCCGGAACGTCACGAACAGATCCTCCACGTCGTGGTTCTGGGTGCGGCGCGCGACGGCGATTCCTTCGGCGAGCGAGGCCTCGACCTGTTTCTGCCAGTCGAGGTCGATGGTCAGGTACACGTCGCGTCCGGCCTCGCCGGGATCGGCCTTCAACGGGTCGCCGATGATCTGTCCGGCCGGGTTGATCGACACGGTCTCGCTCGCGCGGCGACCGCGCAGTTGCGACTCCATCGCGGCCTCGATCCCGCTGCGGCCGATGCTGTCGCGCGCGCCGTACTCGTCGGGATGGCGATCGAGATCGTCCTGATTGACGCGGCCGATGTAACCGAGGACCGGCGCGAGCGCCTCGCCGTGCGGATACTCGCGGACCGCGGCCTGCTCGATCTGGATGTACGGATATTGCTCGCGGTGCTCGGAGATCTCGGTGCGAATCGCGTCGGGCACGTCGACCTTGATCACCGCGTCCTCGAGCGGCGAGATGCGCGGGTCGGCGAGACGTTCTTCGATGTCGGCACGCGGCACATCGAGCAATTCCGACAGGCGCGCGATCGCCTGTTCCTGCTGGTCGCCCGTGAGACGACGGTCGATCTTCAGCACCCAGGTGACCCGATTCCGCACGATCTCGCGACCGCGGCGGTCGTAGATCCAGCCGCGCGGCGTCTCGTAGTAGACGGTCCGGTTGGATCGCTGGTCGATCTCGGTGGCGATCTCGGTGGCACTCGTGTCGACCTGGAGGAACCACAGGCGCGTCAGCAATGCCCCGAAGAGGGAGACGACGACGACGCCGACGATGCTGATCCGGACTCGGCTGTGATCGGTCATGGTGTGAGAAGTGGCCGTCGACCCGGCACCACGCGGCGGCCCGGCCCGGAAGCGACGACTCGGCCAGTCTGCCCCACCCGCTCCCCCCGCCGACGGTCACCTGCCAGTATTTGCCAGCGGGATCGTTCCGGCGAGTCGGTCGCGAGTCAGTCGCGGAACTTCCACGAGGGCTCGTCGGCGTGCAGGATCAGGGCGACGAGTCCGAACACCACCGGCGCGACGATCGCGTCGTAGATCGCCGAGCGCGTCTGGACCGACAGTGCCCGCACCGACCCGAGTTCGTCGATTCCGGCGAGCACGCCGACGGCGAGGAAGATCCCCCCACCGACGAGACCGCCCGCCAGGCCGAGGAACGACGGCAACCAGCGGCCGCGGCGGAGCAGGCCCCGCTCGAGCGACCCGACGAGATAGGCACACAGTGCGTAGGCCAGCGCCGACAACCCGGTCGGCGTGTGGAGGAACAGGTCGAACCCGAGGCCGGTCGCGAAGCCGAACCATGCCCCCACGACCGCGCCTTCCCGGTACGCGACCGCGACCGCCGCTACCAGTCCGAGATCGGGCACCACGCCGAGCAACCGCAATTGCGGGAACAACACGACCTGGGTGATCACGATCGTGAACGCGAGCGGAACCAGCCGCGGGCCGAGGAACCTCACGGCACCAGGTCGCCCGTCCGCCAGCGAAGGACCTTCACGTTCTCGAGACTCGATGCATCGAGCAGCGGGCGAATGCGCACGATCAGCGAGATCCCCGACGTCTGCCGTTCGACGCGCAGCACCTCGCCGACCGGGATGCCCGGCGGGTACTCCGACTCGTCGCAACCACACGTCTCGACGTCGTCGCCCGCGACGATCGACTCGATCTGTTCATCGCTGAGATCGGCCGACGTGAGATTGAGCTTCAACAGTCCGCTCTCGGGTTGGCCCTCGGCCGGCCCGCGGATGCGCTGGTCGGTGAGTCGGACCGCGACGCCGAACGTCGGGTCGGTGACCAGCAGCACCGTGCTCCCTCCGTCCCACGCCTCGACGACGCGACCGACGAGTCCATCGGGACCCACGACCGGGTATCCGATCGCCACGCCCGACTCGGTACCCCGATTGAGCACGACCGTTCGTTCGAAGTTGCCCGGCGCGCCGGCGATGACCTTGGCCGCGACACTCGGGATGTCATCGAGCCACGGTTCGCCGAACAGCGCCTTGTAGCGACGGTTCTCCTCGATCGCCTGTTCACTCTGGCGGTTCTTCGCGCGCTCCTGCGCGAGTCGCTCCGCGAGGTCGCGGTTCTCGCGCCGTAGGTCGCCGCCGTCGGCAATGCCCGCGAACCAGTCGCCGACCGGACCGAACACGGCATCGGCGGCGGCGGCGAGCGGCGACACGATCCGGTGCGCGACACGCGCCACGGCCCCGAGCGGGCCCTTGTCGTCGGCGCGCCGATCCAGCGTGATCAAGGTGATCGAGGTCAGCACGATCACGATCAGCACGTATCGGCGACGGGTGTCGCGACCGAATCCCGGCATCGTTCAGCTCACCGCCCGCGCGCTCAGTTCGTCTGCGACGCGGTGATGAGGTTCTTGAAGACGTCGAAGTGCTCGAGGCACAACCCCGAACCGATGGCGACCGAGAACAGCGGATCTTCGGCGATCACGATCGGCATGCCGGTCTCGGCCTGGAGTCGCTCGCGGAGCCCGTGCAACAGCGCGCCGCCGCCGGTGATCACGATGCCCTTGCCCATGATGTCGGCAGCGAGCTCGGGCGGGGTCTTGTCGAGCGTCACCTTGACGGCGTCGACGATCGCGCTCACCGGCTCCTCGATCGCTTCGCGGATCTCCTCGGTCGAGACCGTCACCGTCTTGGGGAGACCGGTCACGAGGTCGCGGCCCCGAATCTCCGCGTACAGCTCCTCGACGAGCGGGTACGCGCTCGCCAGCGCGATCTTCACTTCTTCGGCAGTGCGTTCGCCGAGCGCGAGCGAGTACTCCTTCTTCACGTAGTTGATCATCGCCTCGTCGAGTTCGTCGCCGGCGATCCGAATGCTCTCGCTCGCGACGATGCCACCGAGCGAGATCACCGCGACCTCGGTCGTCCCACCGCCGATGTCGACGATCATGTTGCCCGCGGGTTCGTGCACCGGGAGCCCGGCACCGATCGCCGCGGCCATCGGCTCCTCGATGATGTACACGGGCTTGCGCGCGCCGGCATACTCGGCGGCCTCTTGCACCGCGCGCTGCTCCACGCCGGTGATCCCCGACGGGACGCAGATGACCATCCGCGGTTTGGCGAATCGTCGCTGATGCACGCGCTGGATGAAGTAGCGCAGCATCTTCTCGCAGATGTCGAAGTTGTTGATCACTCCGTCTTTCAGTGGACGGATCGCGGTGATGTGACCCGGCGTGCGACCGATCATGCGCTTCGCCTCGGTCCCGACCGCGAGCGGCCGGCCGTCGCGCGCGTTCACCGCGACGACCGACGGCTCGTTCAGGACCACGCCCCGCCCGCGGACGTAGACCAAGGTGTTGGCGGTGCCCAGGTCGATCGCCATGTCGCGACCGATGACCGAGGCGAACCAGGGTTCCGACAAGAGACGCTCCGTCGTGGTGGGTTGCCGCGCACGAGTTGGGCGGGCGCGACCGGGCTAGGAAACCCAGGCTAGGGAGCATTCGGGCCTTCCGCCAGGTCGCGCGCGCTCCGTGACCGAGCCGGTGCTCCCGGAAGGACCTTCGGGCGCGGGCTGGCCCTCGGACGCGGGCGGGCCTTCAGGCGCGGTCAGGAAAGAAGATCGCGATCTCGCGCTCGGCGGAGTCGGGGCCGTCGCTGCCGTGGACGAGGTTCTCGCCCATCTCGATCGCGAGATCACCGCGGATGGTTCCGGGAGCAGCCTCCCGCGGGTTCGTCGCCCCCATGAGGGTGCGCATGACCTTCCAGGCCTCGGTGCCCTCGACGATCATCGCCACGAGCGGGCTGCGGGTGATGAAGGTGACCAACTCCCCGAAGAACGGCTTGCCGGCGTGCTCGGCGTAGTGCTGCTCGGCGGTCGCGGCGTCGAGCGTGCGGAGTTCCATCGCCGTGATCGTGAGTTGCTTGGCCTCGATACGGCTCACGATCTCGCCGACGAGGCCGCGCTCGACAGCATCGGGCTTGCAGAGGATCAGGGTGCGAGTGTCGCTCATGGGCCGTGGAGGTTATCGGCGTTGGTTCAGCCGACGAGCATCGTGCGCGCGGCCCCGACGACGTAGAGCGATCCGGTGACGACCACCTGGCCGTCGTCGGGCGTGTCGACCATCGCGGTCCCCACCGCCGACCGGACGTTCTCGGCGATCTCGATGCGGTCCTCGGGAAACCCGAGCGAGCGGGCGGCGCGCGCCACCTCCGCCGGGTCGAGCGCCCGCGGCGAGGGCGGTGGGCACAGCACGAGCAGTTGCACGTCGTCGATGCCGAGCGCAGTGAGCATCTCCATCGGATCCTTCTCGCGCAGCAGACCGACCACGAGCGTGCGCGGTCCCGAGGTGTGGAAGCCCTCACCGAGCGCGCGACGCAGGGCCTCGGCACCCGCGACGTTGTGAGCACCGTCGAGCAACACCAACGGTTGTCGACCGACGATCTCCATGCGCCCGGGAGACGTCGCGATCGAGAACCCCGCGCGCACCGTCTCACCGTCGAGCGCGTCGCCGAGAAACGCCTCCGCCGCGGCGAGCGCGAGCGCGGCGTTGTCGCCCTGATGCGCGCCGTGCAGTGGCAGCAATACCTCGTGCTCGCCGCCGGGCGAGAACAGCTCCAGGTAGCGCCCGCCGACCGCCACCCGATTGGCGCGCACGCCGAACTCGCGGTCGCGACGCCAGATCGCGCGCGGCCCGCGCGCCTCGAAGATCGCGGCGAGTTCCGGGTCCGTCTCACCGAGCACGAGGTGACTCGCCGGCTTGACGATGCCGGCCTTCTCGCGCGCGATCGCCTCGCGCGACGAGCCGAGGAAGGCCTCGTGGTCGATCGCGACGTTCGTGACGACCGCGACGCGGCCGTCGACCTCGTTCGTGGCATCCCACGCACCGCCGAGCCCGACCTCGACCACGCCGACGTCGATCGCGACGTCGCAGAAGGCGCGGAACGCAGCCGCGGTGAGGATCTCGAAGTAGCTCGGCGGGTCGGTCAGCGACGGCTCGCAGAGCGCGACGAGCTGCAACAACTCGTCGAGCTCCGCGTCGGCGATCGGCTCCAGGTCGATCGAGATCCGCTCGTTGATACGCCCCAGGTCGGGACTCGTGTACGAGCCGACGCGCAGGCCGGCGGCATGCAAGAGCGCGGCAACCATGCGCGCCGTCGAGGTCTTGCCATTGGTCCCGGTGAGGTGGATCGCCGAGAATTCGAGCTCGGGCCGACCGAGCAACGCGAGCAGCGCTTCGATCCGGGCGCGCGTCGGTGCAGCGGTCCGCGCGGCGTCGCTCGGGATCCCGATCCCGCGTTCCAGATTGATGTGCGCCTCGAGCCAAGCGCGCGGATCGTCGACAGCGCGGGTCGTCACGATGATCCGGTCAGGCCACGTCGGCGGCGACCAGCTCGACCTCGACGGTGAGCTGCTCCGCGACCGAGGTCGTGAGCGCTGCGATCTTGCCCGCGTTGCACACGTCGGCGGCGGCGAACGCCAACGCGTCGAGCCGGGGCGCGGTGTCGGCGACGCGGACGGCGCTGACGGCGGTGGCGAGCGATCGCTTCTGTTCGCTCTTGGCCTTGCGAACGGCACCCAGCACCTCGCCCGCCACCGTGTAGATGGTCGGATCGGTCGCGGCCGCCGCGGCGCGCAGTTCGCCCGAGGCGGGCCAATCCGCGCGATGCACGGAACCCGGTTGCCACCACGACCACACCTCTTCGGTGACGAACGACAAGAACGGCGCGAACAGTCGCAACAGGTTCGACAGCGCGCACTGGAGCGCGGCCTGCGCGGACGCTCGTGCCTCGGGACCGTCGTTGCCGTACGCGCGACCCTTGACCAGCTCGACGTAGTCGTCGCAGAACGACCAGAAGAACCGCTCGACGCGTTCGAGCGCGCGTGCGTAGTCGAACGAATCGAACGCTTGCGTCGCGTCGTCGACCAGATCGGCGAGCTCGGCGAGCATCGCTCGGTCGATCGGTGCCGTGACCGCGTCGATCCCGCAAGGTTCGGCGTCGGCGGCGAGCCCGAGCACAAACTTGCTCACGTTCAGCAGCTTCATCGCGAGCTTGCGCCCGATCTTGAGCTGTCCCTCGTCGAACGCGGTGTCGGTGCCCGGGCGACCGCTCGCCGCCCAGTAGCGCACCGCGTCGGCACCGTATTGCTCGATCCACTCGGAGGGCACGATCACGTTGCCCTTCGACTTCGACATC
>SXJQ01000148.1 GCA_005779345.1 Actinomycetota bacterium | reverse complement strand
GCTCGGCCAGTACGACCTGCCGCTCCCCCTCGCCGGCGCGCCGCAGCTCGCGTTCATCGTCGCGAACATCGATGCCTTCGCCGCCGACTGGAGCATCGATCCGCGCGACCTCCGGCTCGCGCTCGGGCTCCGCGAGGTCGCACGGTGCGCGCCGCGCTCGGTGCCCGGGGTGCGCGACCGACTCGTTCGGCTCGCGAGCGAGTACGTGTCGGGATACGAGATGCGGCCCGAAGCGATCGAGGAGCAGCTCGGCGAGCTGTTGCCGCCCGGATTCGACCTCGCCAGCTTCGACCTCGCCAACTTCGACCTCGCCAACTTCGACCCTGCGAACTTCGACCCTGCGAACTTCGACCCTGGGGCGCCCGGCGACCTCGGTGCGTTCGGCGACATCGACCCGACCCGACTCCTCGACGCGCTGCGCAGCCCGCGCCAACTCCCGACGCAGGCCGCGTTGCAGCGGTTCGGCGCGGTGCTCGAGGGATACGTCGATGTCGTGGTCGAGCACGTCGCCGCGCTGCTCGCCCCCGGCGCGGGACGGATCGACGAGGCGTTGCGCCGACACCGCGCCGAGAACGGCCGCCACACCGACTTCGTCGACAAGATGCTCGGCCTGCAGCTCGACCGCACCCACTACGACGGCGGACAGGCGTTCGCGCGCGGTGTCGTCGAACGCGCCGGGCTCGACGGGCTCAATCGTCTCTGGGAACGCGAGTCGATGTTGCCGACCGAGAACGAGTTCGCGGCGCCGGGTCTCTGGCTCGCCCGGATCGAACTCGAGTCCTGACCCGCGAGTTCCGAACCGCGGTGCCGGTCAGAACGACGTGAGCAGCGCCGGTGCCGTCGGGGTCGCGAAGATCCGGTCGGCGCGCGAAACCGCCTCGGCCGTCCCCGTGACGCCACCACTCGCGACGAACTCGGTCACGCTGCGAGCGCCGAGCAGGACCGCGCCGAGCACGTGGTCGGCGACCACGAGGTCAGGTTCGCGCCCCGACGATCCACGCGAGTCGCACGGTCCCGGCACACAGGTCGAGGTCGCGGCGTCGAGTTCGAACTCCGAACGGTGGCCCTGCGCATCGTCGACCGCGAACCGCAGCACGTCGGAGGCGACGTAGGTCCGCGCCGAGCAGAGCGCGGCGACGTCGAGCGGTCGGATGTGGAGGCCGTCGTTCCGATAGGCGATGCGGAAGCGCCGCGGGTCGGCGAGCGCCCAGCGCAGCGGGTCGTCGATCGCGACGTGGCCGGCGGAGACGCGCGCCACCAGGTCGATGTCGAGCAGGAACCGCCAGAGCGCGAGGTGCACGGCCGGGTCGGGCGCCTGCAGGTCGAGTACCTCGATCGTGCGGTCGGAGACGCCGCCCGACCACGTCCCGCCCACGAGGTAGACGGCATACCCGTCGACCTTCCCTGCCGTCTCGTGGACGACCATGAACCGTGGATCCTTCGATGGGTATCCGAACAGCACGGTCGGCCACCAGAACTCGGGGCGCGACACGCTGCCGACCCGGCCGCGGGTCTGTTCGTAGATCGCCGGGAACATCGCGGTCGCTTCGTCGATCTCGACGAACCGGACCCGGCCCGCGTGTGACCGCGTCGCGACCGTCGTGACGAAGGCCGAACGTGCCGACTCGATCGTGACGCCGACCCGATCGGTCGCCGTCCCGTACCCGAAGCGGCGATAGATCGAGCCCTCCGACGCCGTGAGGATCGAAGCGGATTCGCCGCGGTCACGGCTGTCGGCAGCCAACGCGGCCATCATCGCCGTCAAGACGCCGCGGCGCCGGTGGGTCGGGCTCACGCCGATCCACGAAACCGCGCCGGTCCGCACGCGCGCCCCGCCGGGCACCGTGAGATCGAACGAGTAGTTCCGGCCGATCCCGACGATCTCGCCGTCGACGAGCGCCGCGAACGCTCGGTCCAACTCGCCGCGCGCCCATGACTCCTCGACCTCGGGTTCCTCGGGCGCGAACTGGAACGCGCGACGGTCGAGACGTTCGAACGCCTCGAACTCGTCGTCGCGGATGACCCGTACCTCGATGTCCACCCGGCGAGTCTCGCCGCGAACGAGCCCGCGACCCGGACAATTACTCCCGCTCGGTCAGTCGGGCATTCCCGCTCGATCAGTCGGGCTGGGCGAGGCGCCGCACCGCACCGAGGTACGTGAGGCCCGAGAACAGCAACACGAGCGCGATCAACAACAGCCCGCCGCGACCGCTCGGCGGAAAGGCGACCGCGAGCACGCCACCACCGACCCACACCATCTGGAACCGCGTCTCGAAGCGGGCGAACGCACGCCCCCGCGCGGCGTCGTGCGCGTCGCGTTGCACCAGGCTGTCGAACGCGAGTCGCCCGCATGCTGCGGAACCCGCCACGAGACCCGCGGCGATCGTGAGCCACGGCCGCCCGAACGAACGCGCCGCGAACACGATCAGGATCCCCGGCAGCACCATCGCCCCGATGAGGATCGACTCCTCCCGGAACCGCCGGCGCAAGATCGGTGCGAGCACGGTCCCGACACCGTTGCCGACCGCGCTCCCCGCGATCAGGAGCCCGAACACCCAGGCCGGCTCGGCGGCGTCCTTCAACACGAACGCACCGAAGAACGTCGTGAACCCGACGACACCGCGCACGAACCCCATGGCCGAACCGGCCGCGAGGATGCTCGGGCCGTGCAGTGCCTCGCGATCGTGCGCCGTCTCCTCTCGGCCGATGACCTTGGCCTTCGGGATCGCGAGCGCGAGCGCCGCGGCCGCGAAGAACACCACGGCGCCGAAACGCAGCACCCACGCGCCCCCGGCGAGCCGCAGCAACAGACCGGCGATCGGTGCGGAGAGCGTGCCGCCGAGCACACCGATCAACGCGAGGCGCGAATTCGCGAGCACGAGTTCGTCGGGATGGTCGACGACGGCGGGCACGAGCGCCGACTTCGTGATCGCCTGGCTCTTCGAGCAGACGAGCGAGCCGAACGCGAGCGGGAACAACCACGGATCGGCGATGTGGCCGGCCATCCACAGCGCCAGCACGCCGCGCAGCGCGGCGGCCGCGAAGAACAACAACCGTCGGCCACCCTTGGTGCGGTCGAGGGCGCGGCCGAGCAGTGGCGCGATGACCACGAAGGGTGCCATCGTGAGAGCGAGGTACCCGAGGACCTTCGCCCGTGATTCCCCGATCGTCGCGGAGAAGAACAGGGAGTCGGCCAGCGCGACGGTGACGAACAGGTCGCCACAGACCCCGACCGCGTGCGCGAGCGCAAGACGCGCGAACGGCGACGCCGTCGACGTGACCGGGTCACGAATGACCCTCGGGTACGAGCGTTTGTCCGTGCGCGGAGGGTACCGCCGGGGCGGGTCGTTCAGGTTCGGTGGTCCGCGGCCGAGCAGAACCATGCAGGTGAACGGAACGTGAACGACGAACCGCGCCTTCCGTCCGGCGCCGAGGTCGCCGTACGATCATGACGATGCTCCCCGAACCCGAGGTCGGTGTCCCGGTCGAGCCCGGTACCCGATCGATCAACCGCGAGATCGCCTGGATCGACTTCAACGCGCGCGTCCTCCAGCTCGCCGAGGATCCGACGCTGCCGTTGCTCGAGCGCGTGCGGTTCCTCGCGATCGTGAGTTCCAACCTCGACGAGTTCTTCCAGGTTCGCGTCGCCGCGCTGAAAGAGCGGGTCCTCGCGGGCATCCGCACGCGCGGCCCCGACGGCCTCGACGCGGCCGCGCAACTCCGCCTCATCGGGATCCGCACGCGCGAACTCGTCGCCCACCAGACCGAGATCTTCACGCGTCGACTCGTCCCGGCGCTGCACGACGAAGGCATCGAGTTCGTCACCGATGCCGACCTCACGGAGGCCGATCACAAGCAGCTCGACGTCATCTTCGACGAGCAGATCTTCCCGGTGCTCACGCCGCTCGCCGTCGACCCTGCCCATCCGTTCCCCTACATCTCGACCCTGTCGCTCAACCTCGCCGTCACCGTCCGCGACCCCGCGAGCTCCGAACAACGTTTCGCTCGGGTCAAGGTCCCGCCGTCGCTCCCGCGGTTCGTGACGCTCGGCGACGAGCATCGGTTCATCCCGCTCGAGACCGTCATCGCCGGTCACCTCGACGAGTTGTTCCCCGGGATGGAGATCGTCACCTGTCATCCGTTCCGGGTGACACGCAACGCCGATGTGTCGCTCGACGACGAGGCCGAAGACCTGCTCCAGGCGATGGAGGAAGTGCTGCAACAACGCACCAAGTTCGGGACCGAGGTCCGCCTCGAGGTCGACCCGCACATGCCCGCCGACGTCCTCGACCTGCTCCAGACCGAGCTCGAGCTCAACGACACCGAGGTGTACGTCATCGACGGACCGCTCGACCTCGGCGGCACCATGGCGCTCACCGCCATCGATCGCCCCGACCTGCTCCACCCGCGCCTCGCGACGCATACACCGCACGCCTTCGCGGGCGACGACATCTTCGCCGCCCTCCGGCTCGGCGACGTGCTCGTGCACCACCCCTACGAGTCGTTCGCGTCGACCGTCGAAGCGTTCATCGAGCACGCAGCCCGCGATCCACACGTGCTCGCGATCAAACAGACGCTGTACCGCACGGGTGAGAACGAAGCGGGCATCGTCGCCGCGCTCGCGGCCGCGGCGCGGGCGGGCAAGGAGGTGGCGGCGGTCGTCGAACTCAAGGCTCGCTTCGACGAACTCACGAACATCGACCGGGCGCGACTGCTCGAGCAAGCGGGCGTCCACGTGGTGTACGGGTTGGTCGGCCTCAAGACCCACGCCAAGGCCGCGCTCGTGGTCCGCCAGGAACACGACGGGGTCCGTCGCTATGTCCATCTCGGCACCGGCAACTACAACCCGCGCACGGCCCGGTTGTACGAGGACCTCGGGTTGTTCTCCGCCGATCCGGGCCTGTGCGCCGAGGTCGCCGAGTTGTTCAACCACCTCACCGGCTACAGCCGTCCGCGAGGATTCCGCCGTCTCGTCGTCGCCCCGACCGATCTCCGGCCCGCCATCATCGATCGCATCCGCACCGAGTCCCGCCCTGGCGGGCGCATCCTGATGAAGATGAACGCGCTGGTCGACCCCGCGATCGTCGAGGCCCTGTACGAGGCGAGCACCGCCGGTTGCGACATCGACCTGATCGTGCGCGGGGTGTGCTGTCTCATCCCCGGGGTTCCCGGCCTCTCCGAGCGGGTGCGGGTGCGATCGCTCGTCGGCCGCTACCTCGAGCACAGCCGGATCTATCGATTCGGGACCGACGACGGCGAGCGCGAGTACCTCATCGGCTCCGCCGACCTGATGCCCCGCACCCTCGACCG
>SXJQ01000147.1 GCA_005779345.1 Actinomycetota bacterium | reverse complement strand
TGATCAAGGCCAACATTCCGAGCCGGCTCGCGTTCGCGGTGAGCAGCCTCTCCGACAGTCGTGTGATCCTCGATCAGCCGGGTGCCGAAAAGCTCGTCGGCAAGGGCGACATGCTCCTGCTCGCGGCGAGCAGTAGCCGGACCGAGCGGATCCAGGGGAGTTGGGTCGACGAGGAGTGCGTCCGCAAGATCGTGGCGCACTGGCGTCGCCAATCGGAGGCGCCGCTCTACATCGACGGCGTGCAGGGTGGCGACGAGACCGCCGGGACCGGACCGGGCGGGATGGGCGGGAGCGACGACGACTCCGACGATCTGCTCGTGGAGGCGATGGAACTCGTCGTGCGCTCGGGCCTCGGGAGCACCTCGATGCTGCAACGCAAGCTCCGGGTCGGGTTCTCCCGCGCCGGCCGGATCATGGACCTCCTCGAACGCAAGGGCATCGTCGGTCCGTCGGAGGGCTCCAAGGCCCGTGCGGTCCTCATGACCGTCGACGAACTCGAGGAGCTCCTCGCCCGCTCGTGACCGCCCGCGTCGGCGAGGTCGTGCCGGTGAGATCGCGGCGCCGACGTCGCGGCGCCGACGTCGCGGTGATCGGCTACTCGAGCTTCCCCTCGGCCTCGAGGTCCTCGAGACGGGTCCGGAGTTCGTCGAGGAGCGCGCCGGCCGCCGCGAGATGCTCTTCCAGCCGCGTGACGTACGCGAAGGGCGACGTGTCGGGCACCTCGTCGTCGACGTCGAGTTCATTGATGACCGCGTAGGCGAAGTCGGCGTGTTCGCCGGGCACGACGATCGTGTACAGACCTTCGTCGTCGGGTTCGAGCATCACCGGGATCGATGCGGATTCCAGACGCCGCCGCAGGATCTGCGCGTGGAGCTTGGGGTACTCGCCCATCTCGACGAGGTCCGCATCGCTCCCCACATCGTCGCGCCCCCCGCCGGGCCCCGCGCCGTCGCGTGATGCGGCCGGTCGGTCGCGAGTCAACGCGACCCGACAGTCGGCACAGACCAACGATCCGGCGATGTATTCGGTACCGCAGCTCGGGCACCAGAGCGTCGAACTCACCATGATCGTCTCCCCGGCGTCGTCTTCCCGGCGTGGTCTCCCCGGCGTTGTCCTTCCGGACGGCGCCTCGGCGTTCCGCGGGCCCCCGTAGACTGCCACCGATGTCCACCGCCCCGCGGCGTTTCCACGTCGAAACCCTCGGCTGCCCCAAGAACGCCGTCGACTCCGACAAGGTGGTTGCGTCGCTGCTCGCCGACGGACTCGTTGCCGCGGCGTCGGCCGCCGACGCCGACATCGTCGTCGTGAACACGTGCGCCTTCATCGAGGCCGCCCGCCAGGAATCCATCGACACGGTGCTCGCCCTCGCCGATCTCAAGCCCGCAGACGCCAAGCTCGTCGTCACGGGATGTCTCGCCGAGCGGTACGGATCCGAACTCGCCGATGCGTTGCCCGAGGTCGATGCCGTGGTCGGGTTCGCCGGCGAGGGCTCGCTCGCCGGCGCCGTCGGCATGGTCGCCCCCGTCACCCTGCGGGGCCGTCCGACGGGCGTGCGCGACCTGCTCGAGCTTCCGCGTCCCGCACCCAGCGCGCCGTGGGCCTACGTGAAGATCGCCGAGGGATGCGATCGCGCGTGCGCGTTCTGTGCGATCCCGAGCTTTCGTGGCAAGCAGCGGTCGCGGACGACCGAATCGATCGTCGCCGAGGCGCGCGTGCTCGTCGAGCAGGGTGTCGCCGAGTTGGTACTCGTCGCGCAGGACCTTGCCTGGTACGGGCGCGACGCGGGGGAGGTCGACGCGCTCACGACGTTGTTGCGGTCGCTCGAGCACCTCGCCGGCGACGGCCTCGCGCGAGTACGGCTGCTGTACCTGTATCCGTCGGAGGTCCGCGACCCCTTGGTGGCGACGATGCTGGCCTCCGAGGTCGTGGTCCCGTACTTCGACCTCTCCTTGCAGCACGCCGCGCCGGGCCTGTTGCGCAGCATGAAGCGCTGGGGGAGCGGCGAGCGCTTCGTCGGGCTGATCGAAGCGATCCGCGCCGATCGCCCCGACGCGACGTTCCGGTCCTCGTTCATCAGCGGGTTCCCGGGCGAGACCGAGGCCGACCACGAGGCGCTCCTCGAGTTCCTCCGGATCGCGCAGCTCGACTGGGCCGGGTTCTTCGCCTACTCGCGCGAGGAGGGCACCGCGGCGGCCGACCTCGACGGCGAGATCCGCGTCGAGACCCTGCGCGAACGGCTCGCCGAGCTGGCGGCGGTCCAGGAGCCGATCACGGGAGCGGCGCGCGCTGCGCTCGTCGGCTCCACCATCGAGGTACTCGTCGACGAGATCGTCGAGGAGGTCGCGATCGGTCGCTCGTACCGCGAAGCGCCCGAGATCGACGGCATCGTGCGGATCGCCGATCTCGACGACGCGCGACCTGGCGCGATCGTGCGCGTCGTCGTCACCGATGTCGAGGGTCCCGACCTCGATGCGGCAGCGGTCGTCGCCCCGGTGGCCCGATGATGACGGTGGCCCGATGATGACGGCGGCCCGAGTTCCCTCGCCCTCCAAGCGATTCGGCCAGACGGCGCTCGCGACGCCCGCGAATGCGATCACGTTGACCCGCATCCTCGTCGCGCTGCCGACGCTCTGGCTCATGTACGACCGCGGCAACGGCTGGCTCACGGTCGCGCTGTGGTTCGCGGTGACGGCGTCCGACAGCCTCGACGGATGGATGGCGCGCCGCGATGGCACCACGCGTTCGGGCGCGTTCCTCGATCCGGTCGCAGACAAGACGATCGTGCTCGGCGGGCTCGCTGTGCTCGCGATGCGCGGCGACATCTGGTGGTGGCCCGTCGTCGTGATCGCAACCCGCGAGTTCGGGATCTCCGCGTACCGTTCGGTGGCGGGTCGGCGCGGCATCGTGCTGCCGGCACTGACACTCGGCAAGTACAAGGCGTTCGTGCAGTATTCGTCGGTCGGTTTCGTCCTGCTGCCCGCGACCGACGACGCGATCGGGTTGCAGCAGACGGTGCTGGTGCTCGCGGTGCTGCTCACGGTCGCGTCGGGCCTCCAGATCGTCCGACGCGGCTACGTCGACTGGCAGCGACTCGAGGGCTGACTTCGCCGAGCAGGGTCGCGTCGTAGCATCGCCGCCATGCGCTGTGAGGTCCTCGCCATCGGCACCGAATTGCTGCTCGGCCAGATCGTCGACACGAACTCGGCATGGATCGGCGAGAAACTGGCCGAGTTCGGGGTCGACTCCTACGAGCACCGCGCGGTCGGCGACAACCAGGTACGGATCGTCGCGGCGATCACCGAGCTCCTCGGTCGTGCCGACGCACTCATCATCTGTGGCGGCCTCGGCCCGACCCAGGACGACCTCACGCGCGACGCGATCGCCGAGTACATGGGTGTCTCGCTGATGCGCCACGACGAACTCGCCGAACAGATCGCGGCGATGTTTCGCGCGCGCGTGCGCGACATGCCGCAGAACAACCTGCGCCAGGCCGACGTCCCCGACGGCGGCGCGGCGATCCCGAACCCGATCGGCACGGCGCCGGGGCTGCGGTGTGAGCACGACGGCAAGGTGATCTACGCGGTACCGGGGGTGCCCTACGAGATGCAGAAGATGATCGTCGAGCAGGTGCTCCCCGACCTGCTCGCCCGTTCGGGCCGACGGTCGGCGATCGTGTCGCGTTCGCTCAAGACCTGGGGCGCGAGCGAATCCGGGCTCGCCGAGATGGTCGCGCACCGCGTCGACGCGCTCGAGGCGGCCGGCAACCCGACGATCGCGTTCTTGGCCCGCGGGATCGAGGGCCTTGTCGTGCGCATCACCGCGAAGGGTCCGACCGAGGCGGCGGCACGGGAGCTCGTCGCGGCCGAGGAGCGCGAGATTCGAGCGATCCTGGGCGACCTCGTGTTCGGTGTCGACGACGAGACGATGGAGCACGCGGTCCTGTCGCGGTTGCGTGCTCGTGGCTGGACGCTCGCTGCGGCGGAGTCCGTGACGGGCGGGTTGATCTCGGCGCGGATCGTCAACGTCGCGGGCGCGAGCGACGTGTTCAAGGGATCGATCGTGAGTTACGCCACCGAGGTCAAGCGCGACCTCCTCGACGTGTTCGCGGAGTCGGTCGTGTCGGAGGCCGCGGCGGGGGAGATGGCGAGCGCGGCGCGTCGATTGCTCCAGGCCGATGTCGGCATCGCGGTCACCGGCGTGGCAGGACCCACCGAGCAAGACGGTCATGCCGTCGGGACGGTGTGCTTCGGGATCGCGCTCCCGGGTGGGATCGTCGAGGCGGTGTCGACCCGGTTGCCCGGCGATCGCGAACGGATTCGTCAGTTCGCCACCATCTCGCTGCTCAACCTGCTCCGTCAGCGCCTCGATGCGCTCGCGTGAGCCCGGGAGGTCACGATGCGCCACACCCTCACCATCCAGTTCGACTGCCGCGACGGCCGGCGGGCCGCCGCATTCTGGGCCGAAGCGCTCGGCTACCGCGCGTTCGGGAGCTCGGGGCCGTACCGGTCGATCGTCCCGCCCGACGGGGTGATCGGACCGAAGCTCGTGTTCCAGGAGGTTGCCGAGCCCAAGACGTCGAAGAACCGCATGCACCTCGACATCGACCTCGATCCCGGGGCCGACCTCGAGGCCGAAGTCGCCCGCTTGCGGGCGCTGGGGGCGACGCTCGCGTCCGCCGACCCGATCGCCGAGGAAGGCATGCGCTGGTACGTGCTGCGAGACCCCGAGGGCAACGAGTTCTGCGTCGTCGCCGCCTGACGGTCGTTCAGGGGCGCGCGGCGCGACGGGCGAGCGTCGCGGGATCGAGGAGCGCGGCGAGCCGGCGCGGCGACACGAGCCCGCGCTCGGCCACCACCTCGCGCACCGATCGGCGCTCTGCCATCGCGGTTCTCACGATCTCGGCGACGACGTCGTAGCCGAGCAGGGGCGCGAGCGCGGCGGCGAGCTGCGGCGACGCTTCGGCGAGTTCGCGGCACCGGGTCTCGTCGGCCACGATCCCTGCGACGCAACGATCCGCGAGCAGTCGGCTCGCGGCCGCGAGGAGGCCGATCGACTCGAGCAGGTTGCGGGCGATGACGGGCCAGCACGTGTGCAGTTCGAACGCGCCCTGGGTCGCCGCGTACGCGACCGTCGCGTCGTTGCCGACGACCTGCGCGGCGACCTGGACGACGGCTTCGGGTACGACCGGGTTCACCTTGCCGG
>SXJQ01000146.1 GCA_005779345.1 Actinomycetota bacterium | reverse complement strand
GTTCCCCTGTCGGTCACTCGACACCGACGACTGCCCGCTCGACGCGGGAACGGTCGATGTCGCGGTGACCATCCGCGCGCGTCCCCGGTCGGTACCCGCGGCGCTCGAAGACGGCGTGTCGTGCGCGTTGCAGCACCGGATTCCTCTCGTCGTCAGTGGACGCGTCGCGTTGAACCCGTACGAGGAATTCGCGACCGAGGTCGTCGACCAGCGCGGCAGCGTCGTCGAGGCCGTCGAGCGCGCCGCGATCAGCTCGTTGCGCGACCACGAACGCCTCGCAGCCGATGCTGCGCACACCACGCTCGCGGTTCACGGCTCCGAGGGCGCCACCGTCGAAGCACGCGCTCATCGGGCGCGCGGCGTCGTCACGGTACAGATCCGCGTCCCCGCCGACATCGACCGGACCGTGCGCGACATGATCGGGACACGGGCGCTGTCGGCGTTGCGCAACTTCGACCGTCACGCGCGCCAGATCGACGTCGCCGTCGACTGACCGGCCCGGCGACGTGCGTCAGGGGCTTGCGTCAGGGACGTGCCTCGGGGAACGAGCCTCAGGGAATGTGCCGGACGATCCGGCGTCCGCTGATCTCGTCGATGTCGATGCGCAACCAATGCTCGTGGTCGCCGCCACACCACGGCGCGACCGGGATGCGCCCGACCGCCCGTTGGTCGAGTTCTCGGACCGAACCGACGGCCACGACGCTCCACCCGGTGTGGGCCAGCGGGTCGCTGTCGTCGATCTCGAACGCGACGCGACCCCGGCGCGCCGCCTCGACCTTGTTGCCGCCGCCGCTGCAGAACACGATCCCGTCGTCGACCAGCCCGTAGTTGACCGGAAAGATTCGCGGTGCGTCGTCGACGAGCACCGCGAGCCGGCCGAGGTGATGCGTCGCGAGTAGCCGCCGACACTCCTCGGCCGGGATCGGCTCGAGGTGCGCGCACTGGACCCGCTCCTCGGTCACAGGTGACCCTCCACGTGCAGCACGTGACGCAGGCCGGTGAGCAGCGCGAGGTCGTCGAGGGTCGCCTCGACGAGGTCGCGCAGCCGCAGGACACCACAGGGCACTCGGTCGGCGTCGACCACGATCACGCCAGGGCCGCCGCTGCGCACGAGCTCGCCGAGCACCGCCATGGCCGGCGTTCGCCGACCGACGATCAGCAACGTCGACCGGGCGTGCGACAGCACATCGGCGAGCTCGTCGTCGCCCTGGGCGTGGGCAACGGCGCGCACGACGTCTTCGCGTGAGAGCACCCGATCGGAGCCCTCGATCGCGACGAACGCGGCACCGGTTCGGATCATGACGCGTGCCGCGTCGGCGAGCGAGACGCCGGCACTCACCGTCACGACGGGTGCGAGCCGTAGCTCGCCGACACACTTGGCCGAAGCCGCGCCGCTCGGCGTCGTCATCACCGCCGCCGTTGGTCGTTGAGACGCGCGGCGAAGACCGCGGCCTCGGTGCGTCGTTCCATGCCCAGCTTGGTGAGCAGGTTCGACACGTAGTTCTTGACCGTCTTCTCCGCGAGGAAGATTCGTTCGCCGATCTGACGGTTCGTGAGCCCCTCGGCGATGAGGTCGAGGATGCGTCGCTCCTGATCGGTCAGGGAGGCGAGACGCTCGTCTTCTTCGGCGGGCTTGCGAAGTCGTTCCAACACGCGCGCGGTGATCTGCGGATCGAGCAACGACTGACCTGCAGCCACGCGCCGGATCGCGTCGACGAGATCGTTCTCCTTGATCTGCTTCAGCAGATACCCGGACGCACCGGCCATGATCGCGTCGAACAACGCTTCGTCGTCGGCGAACGAGGTGAGCACGAGACACGCGATCTCGGGGTGGCTCGAACGGATCTCGCGGCACACCTCGACGCCATTGCCATCGGGCAGCCGGACGTCGACGATCGCGACATCGGGCTTGGTCGGGGGGATCCGCGCCACGCCCTCGGCCGCGGTACCCGCCTCCCCCACCACGACCAGGTCGTCTTCGGCTTCGAGGAGGCCGCGCAGCCCGCGGCGCACCACGGCATGGTCGTCGAGCAGGAACACGCGCACCGTCATGCCGGGGACCTTAGCGATGCGGCCGCGTGCGGGGCGTTCGCCGACCGCGGTCACGGCACGATCACGAGGGGTCGGCCCACATGGTGGGCGAGCTGGTGGCTCACGCTGCCGAGCAACAGCTCGGAGAACCCGCCCCGACCGCGACTCCCCACGACGACGAGGTCGGCCTCCTCGGATTCGGCGAGGCGGATGATCGCGGCCGCAGGCGGTCCATCGACGAGCACGGCCCTGAACTCGACGCCTGCCTCGGCCAGCGGTGCGCACCAGTCGCGCTCGAGCGTGGCGTGGATCTCGGCCCGAACCTCGGGGGGTAGCGGGCCCATCGACACGGCCACCATCGGAGGCACGGCATACACCGGCTCCTCGAGTGCGTGCACCGCGACCACGGAGGCGCCGACGCCGGACGCGTGTTCCGCCGCCCAGCGCACCGCTCGGGCGGACGATTCGGAACCGTCGACTGCGACCACGATCATCACGGTTGCAGCGTGCCCCGCCGTCGCGGAGAGGTGCGAGGGCCGAAAGTCCCATCGGCTGGGGCCGGTGCGCTCCGTCGGGCGTCGCACGCGCGACGCACTCCGCGGAGCACTCCGCGACGCACTCCGCGACGAGCGCTACGCGACGGGTACCTGCCACTCGACCGTCGTGCCCTCGCCCGGCGCAGACGTGATCGTGCACTTGCCGCCCATCGCGTCGGCGCGCTCCGCGAGGTTGCGCAATCCGTGGCCGGGTTGCGCGTCGGGCGCGATCCCGCGTCCGTCGTCGGTGACGACGAGCACCACGAGACCTTCGTCGACGGTGATCCGCACGTCGGCCGATCGCGCCGCGGCATGGCGCACCACGTTCGCGAGCGACTCGCGCGTCGCGAGGATCACCTGCTCGGCGACGGCGTTGCTGATCGTCGTGTCGACGAGCCCCGCGAACCGCACGTGCGGCTCGAATCCGAGTGTTCGCGCGGCCTCGTGGGCGAGCTCCATGAGCTGCGAGCGCAACCCACCGCCGCCTCGCACCGACTGGAGCCCGAAGATCACCGAGCGGACCTCGCGAATCGTACGGTCGAGCTCGTCGACGGCCCATTCGAGGCGCTCCGACTGCACGGGATCGGAGAGGCTCCCACCCAACGACTGCAGGCTCATTCCGACCGCGAACAGCTGCTGGATCACCGTGTCGTGCAGGTCGCGCGCAATCCGGTCGCGCTCTTGGGACGTCGCGAGCTCGGCCTGTGTGTCGCGCAGCGTCTCCTCGGCGAGTTCTCGCTCGCCGACATCGCGCACCGCGGCCATCACCAACCGCTCGCCCGCGAGCTCCACCGGGCTCAAGCTGATCTCGATCGGAAAGCTCGCGCCGTCCTTGCGACGACCCTCGAGGCGCAACCCCGCGCCCATCGGCCGCGTCCGTGCCGCGCGGGTGAACTGCTCACGATGGCTCCGGTGGATGTCGGCGAGATCGGGATCGATCAGTCGCTCCACGGGCGCGTCGACGAGCTCGGCCCGCGACCAGCCGAACATCAGCTCCGTCTGAGCGTTGACGTAGACGATGTTGCCTTCGGTGTCGACGATGACGATGCCGTCGGGGGCCGCTTCGCAGAGTTCGACACCGACATTGTCGAGAGGCGCCATGGACCAAGTTGAGCACACGGCCGCGCGCCGATCCCGGCACGAGCCGACGCTGTCTAGGGTGCTCGTCCATGAACGCGCCCGACGACCGAGCCCAGACGCGCAGCGTGCACCTGCGGACCTGTCCGCTGTGCGAGGCCATGTGCGGCCTCGAGGTCCACGTCGAGGATCGGCAGGTCGCGCTCATCCGCGGCGATCGCGACGACGTGTGGAGCCGGGGTTACCTCTGTCCGAAGGGCACCGCGCTGGGGCACCTCCATCACGACCCCGACCGGCTCACGGTTCCGATGGTGCGAACCGGCGACGCGTGGGCGGAGGTGAGCTGGGACGACGCGTTCGCCCGTTGCGAGGAACTCATCGGCCACGTGCTCGCCACCTATGGCAAGGACCGCGTCACCGCCTACATCGGCAATCCCACCGCGCACGCGTTCTCCCTCGGGCGATACGTCGGCGTGCTCGTCGGGATGGCGGGGCTGCCCTCGGTCTTCAGCGCCGGAACGATCGACCAATGGCCGAAGAACGTCAGCAGCATTCTGATGTACGGCGGGATGTGGACGATCCCCGTCCCGGATCTCGACCGCACCGACCACCTCGTGATCATGGGTGGCAATCCGCAGGCGTCGGGCGGGTCACTCCTCGCGTGCGCCGACGTGCTCGCGAAGCTCGACGCGATCCGAGCGCGCGGCGGCCGGGTCGTCGTGATCGATCCGCGCCGGACCGGTACCGCTGATCACGCCGACGAGTGGGTGCCGATCGTGCCCGGGACCGACGCCGCGTTCCTCATGTCGGTGTGCCAGGTGCTGTTCGACGACGGCCTCGTCGACGTCGGAGCGATCGCGCCGCTCGTCGCCGGCCTCGACGACGTCCGTGCCCTCGTCGCCGACTGGACTCCCGAGCGGGTCGCGGCGACGTGCGGCATCCCCGCCGACACGATCCGACGGCTCGCCCGCGACCTCGCGACCGCGCCGTCGGCCGCGCTCTACGGTCGCATCGGCACGTGCAACCAGGAGTTCGGCACGCTCACGTCGTGGCTCGTCGACGTCGTCAACGTGCTCACCGGCAACCTCGACCGCCCCGGCGGCGCGATGTTCGCCAAGCCCGTCGCGCGCGCGGTGAGCACGCTCCCCGACCCTGGCTTCGCGGATGGCATCACGTTCGGGCGATGGACGTCGCGCGTCGGCGACATCCCCGAGGTGCTCGGCCAGGTTCCCGTCGGACTGCTCGCCGAGGAGATTCTCGACGGAGGCGATCGCTCGTGGAAGGGCCTCTTCACCATCGCCGGGAACCCGGTGATCTCGAGCACGAACCCCGATCGCCTCGACGTCGCGCTCGACGACCTCGAATGCATGATCAGCATCGACAACTACCTCAACGAGACGACCCGCCATGCCCATGTGATCCTCCCCGGGCTCTCGGCGCTGGAACAGCCGCATTTCGACGACCTGATCCTCGAATGGGCGCTGCGTTCCGTCGGCAACTGGTCCGAACCGGTGATCCCGACCGCCGACCGACGCCCCGCCGAGTGGCAGATCCTCACGATCCTCGGCGCGATGATGCTCGGCCTACGCGCGGACGACATCGACGTGCAGGCCTTCGACGACGCGTACTTCTCGGTCCTGGCCGAAGCCTGGGGGATCGATCCGGCGATCGCGCTCGCCGGATCGCCGGGCGTCGGCCCCGAGCGACTGCTCGACCTACAGATCCGCGCCGGCCATTTCGGCGATCGCTACGGCGACCGTCCGGGCGGATTGACGCTGCAGTCGTTCAAGGACTCGCCGCACGGCATCGACCTCGGCCCCCTCGTGCCGCGCCTCGGCGAGGTGCTCGCCACCCCATCGGGCAAGCTCGAACTCGCGCCGCCGCACATCACCGCCGACCTGACGCGGCTCGCGGCGCGGCTCGAACGGGAGGTCGACTCGCTGCTCTTGGTGTCGCGCCGCCACCTCCGCTCGAACAACTCGTGGATGCACAACGTGAAGGTGCTCGTACGCGGCAAGGACCGGTGCACGCTGTTGATCCACCCCGACGATGCGGCGAGCGCGGGCGTCGTCGACGGTGCGCTCGCCCGGGTCTCGTCGGCGAACGGCACGATCGACGTCGCGGTCGAGGTGAGCGACGAGATGATGCCCGGCGTCGTCTCGCTCCCCCACGGCTGGGGTCACGACCTCGCCGGGACACGCCTCGCAGTCGCCCGCGCGCACGCCGGCGTGAACAACAACAAGCTCGCCGATCCCTGGTCGATCGACGTCCCGAGCAACAATGCCGCGGTCAACGGCATCCCGGTCGACGTCCGGCCCGTATAGCTCAGCCCGGATAGCGTCCGCGGCCGTGACCACCGTCGACACCAGCCGCCGCGCCCTCGATCTGCTCGATCCCGAGTGGTACCGCGCCGGGCCGCACGGCGACCTCACGTGGGCGCGCGCGAACGAACCCGTCTACCGCGACGACCGCAACGAGCTCTGGGGCATGACGCGCCACGCCGACGTCCTCCATGTCGAGCGACACAGCGAGATCTTCTCGAGCAAGGGCACGTATCGCGCGGTCGCCGAGCCGTACGAGATGAACATGATCGCGAACGACGACCCGCGCCACCAACAGCAGCGCCGGCTCGTCGCCGGCCGGTTCACGCCGCGTGCGGTCAGCGACCGCTATGGCGATGTCGTCGGTGCGATCGTTCGCGAACTCGTCGACACCGCCGCGCCGCGAGGCGAGATGGAAGTCATTCACGATCTCGCCGGTCAGCTTCCGGGCCGAACCACCGCCCACCTCCTCGGTCTCCCGCAGGAGCGTTGGGAAGACGTCAAGGGCTGGTCCGAACGGTTGATGCGCATCGACATGCGCCTGCGCGACCCGAACGTGATGGAGGATCTCTTCCACGCCAACGTGGAGTTCGCCACCGAGTTCCTCCAGATCTTCGCCGACCGGCGAACCTGCCCGATGGACGACCTCGCGTCGGTGTGGGCCAACGCCGTGATCGACGGTGAGCCGCTCGACGACATGACGCTCATCCACGAGGTCGGCCTGTTCATCGCCGGTGGTGCCGAGACGACCCGAACGCTCATCGCGCACGGGTTGCGCGCGTTCTGCGACCACCCCGACCAATGGGAACTGCTCGCGCGCGAGCCCCGACGCATTCCGCTCGCGATCGAGGAGCTGCTGCGCTGGGTGACGCCACTCAACAACTTCTTTCGCACCGCGCTGGTCGACACCGAGGTCGGCGGGCAGCCGATCGCTGCCGGCGAACGCGTCGTGCTCCTGTATCCGTCGGCGAACCGCGACGAGGCGGTCTTCGAGCGGCCGTTCGAGTTCGACGTGACGCGCGACCCGAATCCGCACCTCGCGTTCGGCAACGGCACGCACTTCTGTCTCGGCGCGAACTTCGCCCGTCTCAGCCTGCG
Organism: Actinomycetota bacterium; assembly: GCA_005779345.1. Taxonomy (GTDB): domain Bacteria; phylum Actinomycetota; class Acidimicrobiia; order IMCC26256; family PALSA-610; genus SXJQ01. The sequence goes on along the minus strand of SXJQ01000146.1, from coordinate 2,366 downwards.
CACGGTGTTCGAAACGCTCACCGAGCGGATCACCAACCTGCGCGTCGTCACCGAACCCGACATCGAGCCCAACATCTTCGCCCGGGCCGTTCGCAGCTTCACCCTGGGTTTCGACCCGCGCCCGCGCTGACCGCGGCCCGCCGCCGCGCCCACACGTTCTTTGAGTGGACGACCCGATTATTCGGGTCGTCCACTCAACGTTCGCTGCCCGACGCGACGAGTCGGACGACGAGCTTGCCGAGGTGGTCGCCCTCGAACAGGCGCACGAGCCCGGGACCACATTGTTCGATGCCGTCGAGGACGTGCTCGCGGTGCTTGACCCGACCTTCCGCGACCCAGGTCGCGAGTTGGTCGGCGGCGTCGAAGTAGCGCTCCCAATAGTCGAGCGTGTTGAACCCGCCCATCGTCGCGCTCCGTCCCATCAGGTAACGATGGTTGGCGAGGGGCGGCGGCGCGACATCGAGGTTGTAGGTCGAGATGTCGCCGCAGAGCACGACCCGGCCCTTGCGTGCGATGCGCGTGAGCACGGTGTCGAGCAACTCTCCGCCGACGTTGTCGAAGAACACGTCGACGCCCTTCGGGCAGAGTTCCTTGAGGCGGGCGCGCACGTCTTCGCGCTTGTAGTCGATGCACGCGTCGAAGCCGAGTTCGTCGACGACCCACGCGCACTTCTCCGGCGAGCCCGCGATGCCCACGACACGCGCGCCGAGGATCTTGGCGATCTGCCCGGCGATGGCCCCCACGCCGCTCGCCGCCGCGCTCACGACGAACGTCTCGCCGGCACGCGGCTTGGCCACCTCGGTCACGCCGATCAGCGCCGTGACGCCGATGTGGCCACCGACGTTGAGCGGCCCGGTGAGGTCCATTCCCTCGGGCAATCGAGTGACGGGCGGGTCCTCGTTCGGGACGAGCACGCGGTACTCCTGCCAGCCCGTGAGCGCCATGAACGCGGCGCCGAGCGGGTACTCGTCGGGTCCGTTCGTGGCAACGACGACCCCGACGCCGTTGGCCCGCACCGCCTCGCCGATCGCGACTGGCGCCATGTAGTTGCCGCGCTCGTCGATCCAGCCCCGGATCGTCGGGTCGATCCCGACGTAGTGCACCTGGAGCAGCGCTTCACCGGGCCCGAGCGCTGGGAGCGGCGCGGCGACGACCTCGAAACAGTCCTCGGTCACCATGCCGACGGGGCGACGGCGCAGGACGACCTGACGGTTGACTTCGGGCATCGGGTCAGGCGTGCGGCCGGCTGGGGATTCGTTCGCGCTCACGCGCCGCACGGTAGTGGCACGCCCCCGTGTCGCGCATCGCCGTCCGTTGAGTCGATAGCTGCAGCCGTGCGGCTGTCGACTCAATGGAGACCGGGCGGCGCCCGCCCCGCGTCGCGCGCCCGGCGGGGCTCAGCCCCAGCGCACCGGCAGGTGCTTGAATCCGCGCACGTGGTAGCTGTGCATACGTCGGGCGCCGGCGATGTCGACCTCGAGGCGAGGGAGCGCCCGGCGCAATTCCTCGAGCACGACCCGACCCTCGAGCCGGGCGAGCGCGGCGCCGAGGCACACGTGCACGCCATGGCCGAACGCGAGCGTCCGCGGCGCCGTGCGCGTGATCTCGAAGCGGTCGGCACGCTCGAACTCGCGATCGTCTCGGTTCGCGGCGCCGATGAGGAGGGCGACCTTGCGGCCGGCGCGCATCGTGACCCCGTGGAGCTCGACGTCGCGGGTGAGGGTTCGCGCGAGCATCTGGCTCGACGCGTCGTAGCGCGTCGTCTCCTCGACGACGCCGGCGACGAGCGTCGGGTCGGAGTCGAGCAAGGCGCCCTGCGTCGGATTCTGATCGAGGTGATACGCCATGGGCCCGATCAGCTTCGTCGTCGTCACGTTGCCGGCGATCGCGAGCAACACGCAGAAGCCGGCGACGTCAAGGTCGCTCAATCGCTCGCCGTCGATCTCCGCTTCGAGCACCGCGGAGCTCATGTCGTCGGCGGGGTGTGCGCGCTTGTCGGCGATCAGTGCGTAGAAGTACGAGCCCATCTTGGCCATCGCCCCGGCGCCGGCGTACTTCCCCGGCGCGAACTCCGCGTCGCCCGGCGCCGGCGCGTCGGCATCGAGCTCGAGCATCTCGTCGGCCCACCCGCGGAGCCGATCGTGGTCGGCGCCGGGAACCCCGACCATGGTGGAGATGACGTCCATCGGCAGCTTGGCGGCGAAGTCGCCGATCAGGTCGCACTCGGTCCGCCCCGCCAGTGTGGCGAGCCACTTGCGGGTCAACTCGCTCACCATCGGCTCCATCGCGGCGACGCGCTTCGGCGTGAAGGTGCGAGCGACGAGCTTGCGGTAGCCGGTGTGCCGGGGCGGGTCCATCTCGATCAG
>SXJQ01000145.1 GCA_005779345.1 Actinomycetota bacterium | reverse complement strand
GCCCGATCGATCCGACTCGACCTCCCGCGCTTCACCCTGGTCGGCGCGACGACCCGCACCGGGCTCATCACCGTGCCGCTGCGCGATCGGTTCGGATTCGTCGCCCGTCTCGACTTCTACGAGGCTGCCGAGCTGGCCACGATCGTCACCCGCGCGGCGGGGATCCTCGGGGTCCCGCTCGTCGCTGCCGGTTCGGTCGAGATCGCCGGTCGCAGTCGCGGCACGCCGCGCATCGCGAACCGGCTGCTGAAACGCGTTCGCGACTTCGCCGAGATGCGCGCCGACGGGCGTGTCGCGGCCGAGATCGCTCGCGCGGCGCTCGCGCTGTTCGAGGTCGACGAACTCGGGCTCGACAAGGTCGACCGGGCGGTGCTCACCGCGCTGTGTCGCACCTTTGCGGGCCAGCCGGTCGGACTCAACACGCTCGCGGTCGCCGTGGGCGAACAGCCCGAGACCGTCGAAGACGTCTATGAGCCGTTCTTGTTGCAGCGGGGCTTGTTGCTGCGAACGCCGCGTGGCCGGATGGCGACCGCGGCGGCGTACGCGCACCTGGGTTTGCCGGGCCGGGCCGTCGCGGGCGAGGCTGCGCGCCTCTTCGACGGCGACGATCAGGAGTGAACACGATGTCCGACGGCGGCACGGCTGGCAGCGGGAGCGACCTCGTTCGCTACGAGGTGCGCGATCGGATCGCGCACGTGGCGATCGATCACGGGAAGGCCAACGCGTTGAGCCCCGAAGTGATCGACGCGCTCGACCACTGCGTCACCCTCGCCGAGGCGGCCGGCCCCGATGCAGTCGGCGCGCTCGTGATCACGGGCAAGCCCGGGTTCCTCACCGGCGGCTTCGACCTCAAGGTGATGAAGGCAGACCCCGCCGCGGCGGGCGCGCTCGTCACCGCCGGGGGTGCGCTGTTCACACGTCTGCTCGGTTCGCCCGTCCCCGTCGTGGTCGCCTGCCCGGGGCATGCGGTCGCGGCCGGGGCGTTGCTGCTGCTCGCCGCCGACGAGCGGATCGGCGTCTCGGGCACCTTCCAGATCGGACTCATCGAGACCCAGATCGGCATGATCCTGCCGCGTTGGGCCGTCGAGCTCGCCGAGGAGCGACTCTCCCGCCGACACTTCCAACTGGCCACGGTCGGCGCCCGGATGTATCCGCCGGCCGAGGCGCGCGACGCCGGGTTCCTCGACGAGGTCGTCGCGCCCGAGGAACTCGCGACCGTGGCCGAGGCAGCCGCGCAGCGATGGGCTGCGCTGCCCCGCACGGCCTATGCCGGCCAGGTGCACATGAATCGCGGCGAGCGGCTGCGCCGACTCGCGGCGGCTGTCGACGCCGATCGCGGCGTCGGGTTCGACATCACCCCGTGAATGCCCCCGACTAGCATCTCGCCGTTCCCTACCGAGAGGTCGACGTGAACGCGGCCGCACCCATCGTGTGGTTCGCCTTGTTGGCGGCCATGTTCTTGATCCTGATCGTGATCCCGCAACGGCGGCGGATGCAGGCGTTCCAGACCATGCAGGCCCGGTTGCGCGTCGGCGACGAGATCGTCACCACGTCGGGGCTGCTCGGCGTCGTGCGTTCGCTCGACGACGAGGTGGTCGAGGTGGAGATCGCGCCGGCGACCGTCGTGCGCTTCGCCCGTCAGGCGGTCGGGCGGATCATCGAGCCGGCCGACACCGCCGATCGCGACGCAGGAAGTGACACGGGAAGTACGGAGCGCGACGCGTGAGCAAGATCTTCGGCATTCTGTTCGGTGGCGCGATCGCGGCACTCGGCGTATGGCGCTTCGATGCGACGTCGTCCAAGATCTGGTGGGGCATCGCGGTCGGTGTGGTGACGCTGCTCCTCCTGTTCGTCCGCCGTGGTCAGGCGCGGCGGCCCGCGCTGAAGCTCGGCATCGCCGTCGCGCTCATCGTCTGCGCGTTCTTCGCGACGCTGACCGGCACGCAGCGACCCCAACTCGGCCTCGACCTCCAAGGCGGGGTCTCGATCGTGCTGTTCCCGGTGGAGGGGTCGGATCTCTCCACGCTCGACACCGCGACGACGATCATCGCCCGGCGGGTGGCGAGCCTCGGCGACCCCGAGGTCAACCGCCAGGGCGACACGATCGTGGTCGACATCCCCGGCCTCAAGGACCCCGAGCGGGCGATGGACCTCGTCGGGCGTACGGCCGAGCTGCGGTTCCGGGTCGTCACCGGAGGCCCGGCTCCGATCGACGCCGTCGCCGCGCCACCCGATCCGACCACGACGACGGTCGCGGGCGCGACGACGACGGTGGCGGGCGCGACGACAACCACCGTCGCCGGCACGACCGGCACGACCGCGGCGATCTCGCCGGGGTCGACCACCCCGACCACCCCGGCCACGACGAGCGCCGCGACCGACACGACCGCGCAGGCCGCGGGCCGCACGATCACGACCGAACCGATTGTCGCGACCCGGCCGCGCCAGACACCGACGACGGCCGGCGCGACCACGACGACGGCCGTGGCCGGCGACACAACCGCCACGACGCTCGCGGGTGCCACGACCACGACCCTCGCGGGGGACGCGACCACGACCGTTCCCCCGACCGCGACGACCCTCGCCCCCGGCACGCCACTGTGCACGACGCTCGTCGGCGCCGACGACCCCGCGGGCACGGTCTGGCTCTGGAACAAGGACAAGGGTGGCGACGACGAGGCCACCAAGGCCGAGTGCTACCAGGTCGGCCCCACGGTCATGACCGGCCGCTCGATCAAGACCGCCTCCGCGCGCTACGACAGCGGGCAGGGCTGGACGGTCGACGTGGAGTTCCGCGACGACGAGTTCGTGCAGAAGGTCGCGACCCCCTATGTGAACCAACGCGTGGCGATCGTGCTCGACGACCGGGTCCAGTCGGCCCCGACGATCAACCCCGGGATCACGGGCCGTAACGTCACGATCTCGGGCAGCTTCTCCGAGGGCGAAGCGAAGGACCTCGCCCAACAGCTCAAGTACGGCGCGCTGCCGATCCAGTTCGACGAGAACGAGACGACGCGTCAGTCCGTGTCGCCGAGCCTCGGCAAGGACCAACTCGCGGCCGGGATCGCCGCCGGGCTCATCGGCCTCGGCCTCGTCGCGATCTACATGCTGTTCTTCTACCGGATGCTCGGCCTGGTCGTCTGGATCGGACTCGGCCTCACCGGCATGGTGTTCTTCGCGCTCGTCACCTTCCTCGGCAACGCCGACGACTTCGGATTGTCGCTCACGCTCGCGGGCGTCACCGGGCTGATCGTCTCGGTGGGTGTCACCGTCGACAGCTACGTCGTGTACTTCGAACGGCTGAAGGACGAGGTACGGACGGGCAAGACGATCCGCAGCTCGCTCGATGTCGGATTCACCCGCGCGTTCCGCACGATCGTGGCGGCCGACGTCGTCTCGCTCATCGGTGCCGCGGTGCTCTACCTGCTCGCGATCGGCTCGGTGAAGGGTTTCGCGTTCTTCCTCGGGCTCTCGACACTGATCGACCTCGTGATCGCCTACTTCGTGATGCATCCGCTCGTGTGGTTCATGGCCCGCCGATCGGCGCTCGTCCGCATGCGCGGCATGGGGATCGCGACCGGCCTCGACGTCGCCGGGAGGACCGACGTATGACCTCCACGATCGATGCTCCCACCCGCGACGCCGACCCGGTTCCCGGAGTCGATCGCCGGCACCGGCCGAGCGACTTCTTCCACGAGCGCACGAACTTCGGGTTCATGCGCCGCCGCCGGACCTACCTCGTCACGTTCGCCGCGGTGGTCCTGATCTCGATCGCCGCGCTCGTCGTGCGCGACCTCAACCTCGGCATCGACGTCGAGGGCGGCGTGTCGTGGCAGGTCGAGATGGCCGCCGACCGCGACGCCAAGGTCGCGGAGGTGCGCGACCGCCTCGAGCCGCTCGGATTCGGCGAGGCCAAGGTCACGATCACCTCGAACGCGCAGACGAACGCCGAGACGATCCGCGTCCAGGCCGAGGTCATCACCGACGATCCCGTCAAGCTCGTTCGCGACGCGCTCGCCGAGGCGACCGGCAAACAACCGGCCGACGTGACGGTCAGCATCACCGGAGCGGAGGGCACGTTCGCGGTCGACCGAGTCGCGACGCCCGATCAGGCTGCGGTCGAGGCTGCGCTCGCCACGATCGAGGGCATCGAACCGACGGTCACGGTCACCGGCGCCAAGGTGAGCGTGACGATCCCCGAGATGCCAGCGAGCCCGCGCGACGAGGTCACCACCTCGCTCGCCGAGTATGCAGGTGCCGAGGTCGCCGACGTGTCGATCAACACGGTCGGCCCGACCTGGGGCAACGAGGTGAGCAAGAAGGCGCTCCAGGCGTTGTTCGTCTTCTTCCTCGTGCTCGCGCTGTACCTGACCCTGCGATTCGAGTTCAAGATGGCCGCGGCGGCGATCGTCGCGGTCGTGCACGACATCATCTTCACGGTCGGGATCTACGCGATCTTCGGATTCCCTGTGTCGCCGGCGACCGTCACCGCATTCCTGACGATCCTCGGATTCTCGCTCTACGACACCGTCGTCGTGTTCGACACGGTCAAGGAGAACACGACCCAACTCGGCACCGGCGGGCGCGCCACCTACTCCGAGATGATGGACAAGTCGCTGAACCAGGTGCTGATGCGGTCGCTCTCCACGTCGCTGGTCGCGTTGTTGCCGGTCATCTCGCTGCTCGTGGTCGGTGTCGTGATCCTCGGGGCGACCGCGCTCGAGGACTTCGCCCTGGCGCTGCTCGCCGGCCTGTTCATCGGGACGTATTCGTCGCTGTTCGTCGCCGCGCCGTTGTTGTGCACCTGGAAGGAACGCGAGCCGCAGTATCGGGCGCTCCGCGATCGTTCGGCCCGCACCCGCGCCACCGCACCCGGCGTCGCCGGTACGGCCGGAGCAGCCGTCGGCACGGTCGTCGCCGCGAGTCCCGAGGCCGGGTCGACGACCCCGTCGGCATGGGACACCTCGGGCGTACCCGGTCCGCCGGCAGTACCTCGCTCGGTCGCCCCCAAACCGCGCCAGCAACGCGGGAGGAAGCGGAAGTAGGCACTGGCCCGGTCGTACACTCGGGGGCGTGTCGTCCGCGGACTGGCTCAAAGAACATGTGCGCGACATCCCCGACCATCCCCGACCCGGGGTGACGTTCCGCGACATCACGCCGTTGCTGGCCCGACCCGAGACGCTGCGGGCGGCGATCGAGTTGCTGGCCGCGCCGTACGACGGGGCCGGGATCACCAAGGTCGTCGCGGTCGAGGCACGGGGCTTCATGTTCGGGGCTGCGGTCGCGACCGCGATCGGTGCGGGGTTCGTGCCGGTGCGCAAGCCGGGGAAACTTCCCGGCGCGACCCACGCCGAGGAGTACGCGCTCGAGTACGGCACCGATCGGCTCGAGATCCACCGCGATGCCCTCGAACCGGGAGAGCGGGTCCTCGTCGTCGACGACGTGCTCGCCACCGGCGGTACTGCGGCTGCGACCGCGCGCCTGGTCGAGCGGCTCGACGGCAAAGTCGCGGGCTTGGCGTTCCTGATCGAACTCGCGTTCCTCGAGGGCCGCGACCGACTCGCCGGTTACGACGTGCATGCGGTGGTCGGATACTGATGGCCCTCGGCGCCCTCGCTCGTCGGCGTCATCCCGCCTCCCCGCCTGACGCGCTGCTCGCCGGACTGTTGGAGCGATACCTCACCCGGCATCCGAAGGCATCCACGGAAGCGATCGAACGCGCCTACGCGGTCGCGCGCGAGGCCCACAAGGATCAGGTGCGGCGTTCGGGCGACGCGGACATCACCCATCCCGTTGGCGTCGCCGCCGTGCTCGCCGATCTCGGACTCGACGACGTGACCTTGATCGCCGCGTTGTTGCACGATGCCGTCGAAGACACCGAGATCACGCTCGACGATCTCGCGCGCGACTTCGGTGACGACGTCGCGGCGATCGTCGACGGCGTCACCAAGCTCGACCGCATCAAGTTCGACAGCCGCGAGGAACAACAGGCGGCGACGATGCGCAAGATGCTCGTCGCGATGGCAAAAGACATCCGCGTCCTGCTCATCAAGCTCGCGGATCGGCTCCACAACATGCGAACGATCGCGTCGCTTCCCGAAGCGAAACAGCAGCGCATCGCGCGCGAGACCATCGACATCTACGCACCGCTCGCGCACCGACTCGGGATCGGCGACGTGAAGTGGCAGCTCGAAGACCTTGCCTTCGCCGTACTGCACCCGAAGCGTTACGCGGAGATCGACCAAATGGTCGCGCAGCGCACGCCGGCGCGCGACGAACAGATCGCGCACGTGATCAACGAGGTACGCGACCGACTCGCCGATCTTCGCATCGACGCGGAGGTGACGGGCCGCGGCAAGCACTACTGGTCGATCTACGAGAAGATGGTCGTTCGCGGCAAGGAGTTCGCGGAGATTCACGACCTGCTCGGGGTACGGATCGTCGTCGACTCGGTGAAGGACTGCTACGGCGCGCTCGGAGCGATCCACGCGATGTGGCGTCCCGTCCAGGGACGGTTCAAGGACTACGTCGCGATGCCCAAGTTCAACCTGTACCAGTCGTTACACACGACGGTGGTCGGACCCGACGGCAAGCCGGTGGAGTTCCAGATCCGCACCCGCGACATGCATCGCCGGGCCGAGTACGGAGTCGCCGCGCACTGGGACTACAAGGAGCAGTCGAACACCGCCGCCGAGGATCTCGCGTGGCTACAGCGGCTGGTCGACTGGCAGAGCGAGACCGACGACCCGGCCGAGTTCATGGCGAGCCTGAAGGTCGACCTCGAATCCGACGAGGTCTTCGTGTTCACGCCGAAGGGCAACGTGCAGACCCTGCCGGCGAGCGCGACCGCGGTCGACTTCGCGTACTCGATCCACACCGAGGTCGGGCACCGCTGCATCGGGGCGCGGATCAACGGTCGTCTCGTCCCGCTCGACAGCACGCTGCAGTCGGGCGACACGGTCGAGATCTTCACGAGCAAGGTCGAGGGCGCGGGGCCGAGCCGCGACTGGTTGCAGTTCGTGCAGACGCCGCGCGCGCGTTCCAAGATCCGCCAGTGGTTCTCGCGCGAGCGCCGGACCGATGCGATCGACCAGGGCCGCGACGAACTCGCGCGCGAGTTGCGCCGCGAAGGGCTTCCGGTGCACGGTCTCGCCCGCTCGACGTCGCTCGCCGACGTCGCTCGGTCGATGAACCTCACCGATGTCGAGGGGCTCTACGCCGCGATCGGTGAAGGGCACGTGACCGCCAAGGCGATCGTGCAACGGCTCCAACGCGAACTGCGTGGCGGCGAGGAGCAGCTCCCGACCACGGTCCGTCGGCCGCGACCGTCCCGCAACGAGGGGGCCTCGGTCGGGGTCCACGTCGAGGGCCTCGACGACGTCTTCGTGCGCCTCTCGCGCTGCTGCACTCCTGTCCCCGGCGACGAGATCATGGGCTTCGTCACCCGCGGGCGGGGCGTGTCGGTGCACCGGACCGATTGCGCCAACGCCGCGAGCCTCGTCGACCAGGCTGATCGCGTCATCGAGGTGGAGTGGAACCGCGACGCACCGGCGACCTATGTCGTGTCGGTCGAACTCGAAGCCCTCGACCGCTCCAAGCTGCTCCGCGACGTCGCCGAGGTGCTCTCCGACCATCACGTCAATATCTTGTCGTGTGCGAGCCAGACGCAGCCTGACCGCATCGCCCGCCTCCGGTTCGACTTCGAACTCGCCGACCCCGGCCACCTCGAGTCGATCCTCGCCGCGGTGAAGCGGATCGACTCGGTGTACGACGTGGCTCGGGTCCTCCCCGGACGCGAGCGCTCCTGACCGCGGCACCCCACGGTCGCTGCGGCTGGTTGCCGCGCGCGTGAGGTGACTCAGCCGTGTCATTTTGCTCGGGTTCTGATCGGGGTGTGCCGAAGCGCGGACGGTGATGGTTCCGCGTACGCGTCTGCACCCCGCCAGGTCGCGGGCCGGCCGTGAACGTGACGCTGGTCGTGGCTTCACCCTCATCGAGCTCATCGCGGCGATCACGATCCTGGGGGTCGTGGCCGGTGGCTTCGCGGTCTCGGTCTCGCTCGGCTTCCGGACGGTCGCGCTCGCCCGCCAACGTCAGACGGCCGCCGACCTCGCGACAGCGCGGCTCGAGCACCTGCGAAGCGTTCCCTACGCGCAGATCGCGACGAGCCCCGCGCCGACGCACTCGACCGACGTCACCAATCCCGACTACTCGGTGACGGCCGACGGCGTCGGTTACGACGTCGACGGTGCCGGCACCATCGAGCCGCTGATCGTCGACCCGGTCGCGGGCGGTGTGCTGCATCTCGAGGATCCGGTGCAGGTCGGCTCGACGGTGATGGAGATCTACCAATACGTCACGTGGGTCGACGACGCCTCGATCGCCGGAACGCAGGATTACAAGCGCGTCACCGTCGTCGTTCGCTACAAGGCGCCGAGCGTCACCGGAGTGAACCGGCTCGTGCGCGCATCGTCGTTCTTCGGGCTCGGGACCGTCACGATCGGCGCCACGACGACGACGGCCGCGGTGGCGACGACGACCAGTTCGACGACCGCGACGACCTCCCCGACGGGCACGACCCTCGTGTCGCCGTGTCCGAGTGACGTCACCGCACCCTCCGGTTCGTTCGCGCTCAACGGGACCTCGGCCGCCGAAGCGGGATTCACCGCCGGCGCCAACGTGACGGTCAATCTCACGGCGACCGATCCGTGCCTCCCGATCGAGGTCCGGATCCGCAACGAGGCGGAACCATGGGGGAGCTGGTTCACCTACGACCCGCTCAATCCGACCATCTCGTGGGCGCTCTCGGGCGGCGACGGCGGCAAGGACGTGCGACTCGAGTTGCGCGACGCGGGCGCGAACTCGATCGAGACGTCGGTTGCCGAGATCGTGCTCGACACGACGGCGCCGTCGACGCCGGGGACCCTCAATCGCACGGTGTCGTGTTCCGGAGCGGATCGCACGGTCACGTTGTCGTGGGGCGCCGCGACCGACACGAACCTGCGCGGATACCGCGTCTACCGCAGCACCGACGGGGCGACCTGGAGCCCACTCACGACGACCATCACGACGGGTGCGACCGACTCGCACAAGAAGAGCCTCGACAGCGTCCGCTTCTATGTCGCTGCCTACGACAAAGCAGGGAACGAGAGTGTTGCCTCGAACACGATCTCGCTCAACAAGAACCAGTGCAGCTGACCGCCGGGGAGGTCGCGATCAACGCGGCGTCTCCATCATCGAGATGTCGATCACGGTCGGCCTCGTGCTCGTGGTCGTCGGCGCCCTGCTGTCGTCGTTGTCGATCGCGCAGCGCGGTGAGCGCTGCGCGGCGGACCGTGCCGAGGCGCGCG